>CAIWEX010000658.1 GCA_903911795.1 uncultured Schlesneria sp. | reverse complement strand
TCGTACTTGTGGTCATGACAGCGGGCACATTGCACGGTCAGCCCCATCAATCCCCGTGTCACAACATCGATCTGGTCGTCAATGACATCGGGGATGGTACCCGTAAACCAGCGTCCAACCGTGAGAAATCCGAGTGCCGCCTGATCACTGGCTTGGGAATCCGACACGTGATCGGCCGCCAATTGCAGTGTGACAAACCTGTCGTAGGGGACGTCGTTATTCAGCGACCGGACCACCCAGTCACGATAGGTGTAGGCAAACGGCCAGCGCTTCTCTTCGCCTGCCCCTACCCAACGGGTATCACCGTAGCGGGCGACGTCCAGCCAATGCCGCGCCCAATGCACGCCGTACTGTTTCGATTCCAGCAGTTGATCGACAGCATTTGCCAGAGGATCAGCCGTCTTGTCCGAAAGATACGCTTCGATGTCAGCAGGACTTGGAGGGCAGCCCGTCAGATCGTATGTCACCCGTCGCAGCAGAGTTATTGGTTCCGCCTCAGGAGCAGGACGCATTTGTTGTGAATCCAGCTTCGCGAAGATGAACTGGTCGATTTCATTTCGCGTCTTCGAATTATCCGACCGTTCGGGAGGGCCCGCTTCGGTCAATGGCTGCAGCGACCACCAGCGACGCTGTTCATCAGTGATCGTAAAGCCAGCCTTGTGATTGAGAACGTCAGTCGTTGCTGGCCAGGGAACTCCCATCGCAATCCAGCGCTTTAACTTGGCAATGTCAGCCTCTGGGAGTTTTTGACGAGGTGGCATCTTGATGTCGTCAGCGTAACTGACCGCTTTGATCAGCAGACTTCCGTCAGGTTTTCCGGGAACGAGTGCCGGACCGGAATCACCCCCGCGCAGGACAGATTCGCGACTCGTCAATCGCAGTCCACCTTGTGACTTCATTGTTCCATGACAGGCTTGACAGTGGGCGACGAGTAACGGACGGATCTCTTTTTCGAAGAACTCCACCGCTTCAGGGGAATGAACGGGAGCATCGGCCGCAAGGACTTCACACGGAAGCCCATCCATCATGAATTGCAAGGCGACACACGAAACGAGTCGTAACCAGTATGGCATGAAACGAACTACCGGGTGCTCAAAGTGAAGCGTCTCAGAGGACCTGATCGTAGCGACGGTTTTGACCAGTTACCAGACAACTGATCTGATCGGAAAGAGGAAGGGGGCCTTCGGTCTTTGGAGGGCAATATTTCACGTAACCATCGACGTGAATCGCATTGAACGGTCCCTCGGAACCAGAGTTTTGTCGAGGACAACTCAGGGGGCAACTCTATTGCTTAGGCGTGACGACAAGCATTCCCTGCCAGAGAATAATGTATCAAAACCCAGGCAAGGCGTTGAATCAGTGTGTCAGAGTGACCGAGCAGACCGTAAACGGGAAGCCCTTCGATGATCAACGTGCGGCACCTGCGAACGCCGATCGGCGACTCAGGAATTTTCGGATCTGATCCAGTTCGTCAGGCGTTGGTTTAGACTGCTCCAGCAGGCGGGCGACGAGTGCTGAGCTGATCCCTCGAGCACTCGATCAAGAAGATCTCCCAGTATCTTTCTCTCAGTCTACTCGGGCTGAAGATTTGTAGAATACCGAAACGCGCGTCCCTCTGGTTTCCGGGTGACGAGATTTTTCTCTGCCATCACGTTGAGTAAGCTCATCACCGACGTATAGGCGCGTTCTTGAAGAATCTGCTCGAGCACTTCTCGCACAGTGGATGGACTTCGGTCCCACAAGATCCGCAGGATTTCAAGCTCACCCTCTGTCGGATGAGGGGGTTTTGGGCGAGCCATCAGATGCCCAGAATGCTGCTAGATTG
>CAIWEX010000657.1 GCA_903911795.1 uncultured Schlesneria sp. | reverse complement strand
TTGTGGCATTAGCAGGTCGCCATTTTTTTTGTTGCGAGCAGGGAGGAGTCTTTGATGCAATCTCGACGCTTTAAGAATCCAATGACGTTTAATCTCCGCGGATTCACCTTGCTGGAATTGATGGTCGTTATGGCTGTGATCGGCATGCTCGTCGCATTGCTGCTGCCTGCCGTGCAATCGATGCGTGAATCTGCGAGAACCCTGCAATGTAAAAACCAGATGCATCAGATTGGGTTGGCACTGCATTCGTTTGAGTCCCAACAGCAGTCTTTGCCCGCCGGTAACGACGCTGCAAACGATTTTCAGCACTCGTGGTGTACGCGAATCCTGCCGTACCTGGATCAAGCCTCGTTGTATCATCGCTACGACTGGTCCAAGCCATGGAACGACACGTCGGTGGCACCTGGCGGTTCAAACTTCGATGTGACACACAGAAACGTCATCGTTTTTAACTGTCCTTCAGAGCCATCTCCCGTCAGCGGTGAAACAGACTACGGAGGCAACCTGGGAACAGTCGCAACAGGATTGCCGATCGGGTTCTGTTACGGCGACGGATGGGATGCGGGGGCGCTGACGTTTATTAATTTTCCGTGCCCGCAACAACGAAAACACCCTGTTCGATTTGGCGATATTTCAGACGGACTGAGTCAGACATTCCTGATTTTTGAGATCGCTGGCCGCCTGACCGAAGGAGCGCGCTGGGGAAGTGGTGGAAACTGTCTTGGGATTCAGAATGCCGTCAACAATAAGGTTTTTGGCGAAACAATCAGCAGCTTTCACAACCAGGGTGGTCACGCATTGTTTGGGGATGGTCGTGTTTCGTTCATCTCAGAAAATGCGGATCTGCAAACTCTGACCTATCTAGCGACTCGCAGTGGTGGCGAAGTTGCCGAGTACTGATCGTGCCACTGCATCACTGGTGCAATCGTTCGAGGCATCGGGGTGGTAGAAGCTGGTAGAAATCGCTGATGAACGCTGACCGAAACGTAATTCTCAAGGAATTTTGATCCGAATTTGTGGAGGTTCGTTGTCAGGGAGACCAACACGTTTTTGTCTGTACATCAGTGTTTGTAAGGACATGCAGAAATGTCGAAAGAGATCTCTGAAGGACGTCAGGCTGCATTTTATGTCGGGACGGGGTTGCAGATCCTTGGCGGACTGCTATTTGCGTCGACATTTGTCACGTCTGCGATGCACTTCGGCGATTTCACAAACTTCGAAGCCCGTGCAAAATCAGAGATGTTTCGAGCCATAAGTGGGATGGTATTGCTCGTCATAGGTGCAATCGTTCGAGGCATCGGGGCGCGAGGCCTGGCTGGGTCGGGAATGATACTTGATCCGCAGCAGGCGCGTCAGGATCTTGAACCGTACAGTCGAATGGCTGGCGGGTTGATGAAGGACGCTCTCCACGAAGCAGACATCCGACTGGACGGCAAATCTGAGCGAGTGGTCATGATTCGGTGCGGCTCGTGCGGGAAGCTCAATGACGAAGGGGCGAAGTTCTGCCAGGAATGCGGAACGCCAACCGAATTCACTCGCCAATCATAATTTTTCCGCCATCGAGCAGTCGTAACTCAACAGGCCCACGCAGTTGTTTTGTCGCTTCCAGAAATTCTGCCGGAGTTGCGACCGAGATTCGATTGACCTCCGAGATAAACACACCTGCTTGAATTCCTACAGACTGAGCCGCACTGTCCGGTGATACCTTGGTGATCACCACGGCTCGCCTGTAAGGATCATCAACACGATGATACCGACGTCGGCCTGTCGGATAGTCCACGGTAATTCCTCGCCACGGAGCATAACGGGGAACCGTTTCAATGATTCCTTCATCATCCATCACTGGCCACTTGCCCAAGATGGCTTTAACTTTGAATGGACCGATCGAATGCCTGGTGTGCCAGCCCACAATTTCGACTTCGTCGCCGGGGGGATGCAAACCGACGATCCGCATCAGGTCCGAATCTGAGTAGATTGCGATTCCACCAACACTGACAATAACGTCGTCAGCGATAATTCCAGCCCGCCCTGCTGGCGAGTTTGGTGCAACGGTGTGTGCCTGTGCCGCTGACGCCTGCTTGAACGTTGTATTCAATGCTCGAAAATTGCTGGGAAGAATCGTGATCGGAGAAATCCCCAGCATCCCATATTCGACTTCGTGTCCAGCGATTAGAGAGCGCACGGCGCGGCGGGTGAGGTCATCGAAGGGAATCGCGAAACCTGCGGACTTCTCGTAGCCTTCGATCGCTGCCATTGACGACGTCAGCCCGACGAGTTCCCCCTTCAAACTTAACAGCGGACCTCCGCTAGTTCCCAAGTTCAGCCGGCCGTCGATCTGAATCAGATTTCCCAACCGATACATCATTGATCGCAAAGTCTGATCACCCGACCAGGGCAGGGGACGCCTGGCCAGATTCGAGACCATTCCCCAACTGGCACTCGATGACCCATCATGTGCCAGCGCATAGGGATTTCCCAGCATCACCACCAACTGACCTTTCCGAATGGGAGGAGCGGTCGTCCAGTCGAGTGTTTTCAGGTCGGCTGGCTCGATCTTGGCATCGGCAAGGTTCAGGTGTAGCACAGCCAGATCACTGCGAGGGTCGGCCGCGATGATCGACGCCTGACAGATTCGTCGGTCTGCAAATCGGACATAAAGCAACGGGCTCCGTGATTCTTCGTCCGCAGTCGAGGAATGAACTGGCCCACCTTGGACAACGTGATAATTTGTCAGCACCAGTCGGTCACTTGGACGTGTACCGGCAACAAGTATTCCTGTCCCAAAGTTATTCGGCTGAAAATCCGGGTGTTCTGGGTCGTCGGGTTCCTTGTCCTGTGGGCTGGGCGGTGCGAACGGTCGATTGGAATGGCCGAAAGTTCCCTCCGGCGCCGAACGGACTTTCGCAATACTCACGACAGACGGTTCTGCCTGTTCAATCACCTTGATCAACGAGTTTTCCAGCAGAATTGCCGGGTCCTGACCATTGGCAGAACGCGGAACAGGCAGCAGGCTGATTCCAAGGCCGATCACGACCAGAAATCTTGCGATTCGGTGGGCTCGCCGAACTGCACGGAATCGGTCTGCAATGAATATGTGGAGTGACATGTGGCAGTACAACCCAGGTCGACGTTCAATTTCAGGAGTGCCAAAATGACTCGCACGCCGACTCGTGGTTATATCAATTTGTCTTCAAGGTCGCACTACAATTCGGCCCGGATAGTCGTGGTTTGCTCCGCGAACCAACGCAGCATTTTCTTATGCAGCTGAAATTTTAGCCTTGTCCTCAAGAGTCTTGTCAACCAGGAAGCGTTGGTTCACAGAGCGAACCACCACTCTCGGTGGCGAGCAAAATCACTCGCCACAGCCTCTTCGGTCGTCCGTGTCAGACGGCTCAGTCGCTCATCTTTGGCATGATCTGGCCACTTTCGACATAGGCCGCCATGACCTTTTCCCGCAGTTCGGCAACGATTTCTGGATGCTCTTCCATGTAGGCCCGCGCCTTGTCACGGCCCTGTCCCAGTTTGATGTCGCCGTAGCTGAGCCAGGTCCCACTGCGCGCAATGATGTTATAGACAATGCCCAGATCGATCAGATCTGCTTCGAGACTGATGCCGCGCGACCCCAGCATATCGACTTCCGTCTGGCGGAACGGCGGTGCGACCTTGTTTTTGACGACCTTGATCTTCATCCGCATCCCGATGATGTTGTCGCCTTCTTTCAATTGGCTGATGCGTCTGACATCGATCCGGCACGAACTGTAGAACTTGAGTGCCCGGCCACCGGGTGTCGTTTCAGGGCTGCCGAACATCACCCCGATTTTCTCGCGGATCTGATTGATGAAGATGACGCACGTTTTGGCCTTCGAGATGACGCCCGTCAGCTTTCGCATTGCCTGACTCATCATACGGGCCTGCAGTCCCACGTGAGAATCGCCGATGTCACCTTCCAGTTCCGCTCGAGGAACCAGAGCCGCTACCGAGTCGACGACGATAATATCGACCGCGTTCGACTTGATCAGCATTTCGGCGATCTGCAACGCTTCTTCGCCTGATGTGGGCTGGCTGACCAGCAGGTCTTCCAGGTTAACCCCGATCTTCTTGGCCCACAGCGGATCCAGAGCATGTTCGGCGTCGATGAATGCCGCAATCCCGCCTTCGCGCTGGGCACTTGCGACCGCATGCAGCGCCAGCGTCGTCTTGCCGCTGGATTCTGGCCCAAACAACTCGATGATCCGTCCCCGGGGAAGACCCATGCCGCCGAGTGCGAGGTCGATCGACAACGCTCCGGTCGGAATCCCCGAAACCGTCATACTGCCCGCTTCGGACAGCTTCATAATTGATCCACGCCCAAAAGCCTTCTCGATTTGACCGAGGGCATTTTCGAGCATTGCTTCGTCGCCAGAATTCTGGCTGGCGGCAGCCGCCTTGGCCGATTTCGCCTTAGCCATATGATGAGTCCTTTCAAGCAGGTGATGGGCGTGAGCAGACCGCGGTCGTTTGAGCGATCTATCCAGACAGGAGACCGCTGGAAATTAGGCTTTTACGCGCCGATTCGCAAGTCCCACACGCAGAGACGAAGATTTCGTTCATGCCAACTCGACCGTCTGCCAGCGGCGATAAGCCGCCGCGGCAACCGTCCCCCCGATCAATCCAATCGCAACTGCGATGGCAGCAACCAACCCCGCCCCGAATTCAGGCAGATCGGATGGAAGATTTTGAACGCCCAGAATCGATGCCTGAAGCATTAGCATCCCCACATTGAC
>CAIWEX010000656.1 GCA_903911795.1 uncultured Schlesneria sp. | reverse complement strand
GTTGCGGCGGCGCGTCCGACGTCAAATTTGACGCGACCAGTTCAGCGACGGCGGCAAAATCAATCGGCGCAATCACGTCCGGAATGACAGAAGATCAAAAACAAGTATTTGTCGCCCGGGCTCTGGCCGTTTCGCAATTGATTCAGGTGAAAGCGGGGACGCCGAGTACTTCACTCGACACCGCATGGAAGGGGATTCATGGAATGACCCGATCCCAGATCGAGATCAAGGCGAACGAACTGCTGCCAACAAAAGTTGAGCCGACGAAATAGCCTGCGATAATGACGGAGAAAGTGACGCGATCACCTCGTAATGAAGAGCATTGTGATGATTCTCGCTGACCAGCCCCCTGCGCTTGCGATCATCGCCATTGCGGTGATCGTGATTGCCATCGCATTCGGTGCATTGCTGCTTTTTCGCGTCTTTGAGCATTTTGCCAGTCGTGCACTCGAACGCAGATACGCTGATTTGATAATTCATCCCGCTCCGCAACCCGGAGACGTCGTTTTAGCGTATCACACGTATCACGGGTTCATTGCATGGTTCACACAAACACACCATTACGTGTTCCTGGCACCAGAGGACGCTCGCAAGTTGCTCGGACGACTGCTTCGATTCAACCTCACCTGGGGACTTGTCACTCCCGGCGCCCTCTTCATTCCTCCGCTGGCAATATTAAACTACTTTGCACAACGTCGATCGATTGCAGCCCAGGAAAGCGCGGGCGGATTTTCCGGCCTGAACTCCAACGGCTTTAAGTCAGCACCCGTCAAGGTTCTTAAGTCTACGGACTTTGTGGCGTCTGAATCTCCATCCACTTTTCATCGATTTCTCGGATGGACACTGGCTGGCCTTTGCGTCACCTTCTGTATCAGTTCGGTTGTCTGTTTTGCCACAGGCGAATTCGAAGGGGCAATTGGCGGTGTCATGGTCGCCATGTTATTCGGATGGGTCGCGCGAGATTGGCTCGGCTTTTCGAAACCAGGCAAGAATTAGCCAGAAGGTTCCACGTCGGTGACGACGATTCCGGCAATCGATATCTGGTCGAAGATCGTTCCGGCAAACATGTGGTTCTCTGTGAGGTACCTCCTTTGATCGCAAAATGAAGTACGGGAAGCTTGAGTATTGGATTGGGAGCCTTGATTAGTGACGAGTCAAAACGCGACGACTTCGCTTGACCTTGAAATGCGTACAAGTCGGTGGCGACCTTGGTGGTCGTCGACATGGAACGTCGATACGATCGTCCGTTGATTCGGTTTGAGTCACGGCACGTGACTCAAACCGATGAGATTGCATAGTAATTGAACCGCACTCGATTCTCATGCGAGCTGAAAACATGGCAGAAATTCCTGCGAACGGAAAGCACGACGGTACGGCAGGCCGACCGACTGTATTGCGCTGGCGACTGTTTCACATCGGTTGTGCCGTTTTTGCATTTGTCATTGCAGAGGCCGTTGCCGTCGCACAGTCGTTGGACGAGCGGTTGTCTGCTGAGACTCATCAGGCTCTGGCTGCCGAGGCGCGGCGTACGGGTGATCCCGCACGTGGTGCGACGATCTTCTATGCTCGAGCGATGGCCTGCTCGACCTGTCACAGCGTCGGAGATCGGCCGGATACCATTGGCCCTGATCTTACGAAACTCGCCGCTCAGACGACTGACGCGGCTCTCGTCGAGGCCCTGCTTGATCCCTCCAGAACCATTGCTCCTGCTTATGCGACTGTGACCATTGCCACCTTGGATGGAAAGGTTGTCACGGGGCTTCCTGTCAAGGAAACTGGTGACGTGCTGGTCTTGCGAGATGCCACACAACCGGATCGCTTGATTTCGATCAAACTGAAAGAGATCGAAGAGCGTCTCGTCACGAAGAAATCGCTGATGCCGTCTGGGCAGATGAATCTGTTACGTGACCGGCAGCAATTCCTGGATCTGGTTCGATACCTGATCGATATCAAGGAAGGTGGCAAGGAACGTGCCAGCCAGTTGCAGCCACCGCCTGATCCACTCGCCCTGAAGATTCCCGATGATCCTCTCCCCTGGCAGCCTGTTGTGCAACGGGGCGAGATTACGGTGGATGGGAATGCAAAATACCCGCATGGCGCCGCCTTAGGGTTCATCGGTGGCACCATCGTCTTCGATGCGAACCAACTCGCGACGGTCGCGTCCTGGCAAGGTGGGTTTGTGAAGAAGGCACCCCAAAACTATTTTGGCCTCTACTGGCACCGTGATGGAGGGCCCGCCGACACGACGTCAGTTTCGTCCAGCCCAATTCAATTCAAGCTGTCGAGCGACGCCGCATGGGAGACATTTGAACCCGCCATCACCACTGATCCGAATACCGGGACGCGGTTCGAAGGGTACCAGATTGGTCGAGGTTCAATCCGGCTGCGATATCGCCTTCGAGTCGGTTCGTTACTCATCGGTGTGACAGAGAATGTCCGTGCGGAATCACGTCCAGAATGGCATGGTGTTGTGCGTGAGTTCCAACTCAGCGGACTTCCTCCCGGGGCCCAGGTGGCTTTACCACTCAACGGGAAAGAGGCCGTTCGCTATTTCGACACCCAAGGATTGGCGACGAGCGAGACTGATGTGCGAGTTGCCCCGCTGATCAGTTTCAAGTCCGACAATGTTTTGAGAGTCGTCCGGGCGAATGCGGGCTCAATCGCCACTTGGCCAAACACGTTAGAAGAGGCTCAACGCAAACTGATCGTTCAGGCGTCAAGTAATCGCGAAAAAGTAACGACCGTCCGAGTGGACAACTGGAAATATCAGGGGCGACGTTCCGAACCGAAGGCAGAGGAATTAGCGACACTCGTCTCCAACCCGCCAGTACTCGATACGACCTTCGATCATCCGCGCGGACCAGTTTCACTGCCACCATTGCCTACCGACAAGCCTGCAGCAACGGTTGCTATCCTGCGACCGGGGGTGAATCCCAAGGAAAACATCGACGAATTCTCGCCAGCCAAAGGAAAATTCCTGCGGTTCGTGGTAACCCATACGACCGATGACTCCGAACCGGGCCTCGATGAACTGGAAGTGTACGGTGCCGATC
>CAIWEX010000655.1 GCA_903911795.1 uncultured Schlesneria sp. | reverse complement strand
TAGCGCGTTCCGGCTGATGGCTTGAGTGAGTTCACTGTCCGTTGACATTCAATCGGGGAAGACTCAATGCCAACTGACAACCGTTCTTCTCGGGGCGCAACGAAGTTTACTTCGAATACCTCTTTGTCAGATGGCGACACAACGACTCGATCAGGCGGTTGCGGGCTGAATGCCGTGAAAAAGTATGGTCTGCGTCGTCGAGGAACGTAAACGACAGTTGCTGACGCCGGACCATTCGCCTGGCTTGAGCCCCCGCCTTGCAGGTCAAGATGCTGTAGCCGGGATCTGTTGTTGAAAAGAACATCGACACCTGCCGATTCGCTGCCGCCGCGTTTTTGAGGTCCGCGGCGAGATCGTCGCATGTCGGATGACAAACATGTGCAGATTGAACATTCTCCGGGCGTGATCTGCGCTTCTTATTTCTCAAAAGCGATTGCAGTCGCTGTCGGGCCAGACGGAAAGCCCCCGCAAACCCAATACTGCTGCGGCCGGACAGGAGTTTCAGCCATTTCGACGGCTGGAACGCCGAATTCATATAATAGTGCTCACGAATCAGTTCTAGAGTGGGTGCGTTTTCGAGTGTCATGCCGTCACACCAGTAATAGGTGAGCGGATTGATCAAGACACATTCCACCAGAGCGGGGTCGCGAAACTGTGCCGCGGATTGAAAAGAGGCATATGCGCCAGAGCAGAGTCCCATCAGGACAACCCGCCGGACTCCGAACTGCTTCCGAACCCATTCGAGTGTGATTTCGATATCGCGGAAGACGGACGATGCATACGAATCGTTTTCCATCGCCGTTGTCGCGGCAATGCTGTCGCCCAGTCCGCAGAAATCGAGACGCAGGGATCGAAAGCCCTGCGATGCGAATCGACGCGTCATTTCCACATTCATGCGCCCGGGACCGATCCGGTATGATGAACCCGAATTCAGAACGATGATGAATGGCAGATCATCGCTTGCAGTTGATTCCGGTTCCGACAGAATTCCAAAGAGATTTGGTTCATCGCTGATACGACAGGGGATCTCACGGATGCAGACCCCAGCCTCGATCAAGCGTGCCCCTGTCCCGCGCACAACGTCTCTACGGGTCTCATTGCCCCCATACACCGGTTCGTTGAGAGAGGCCTGATGCGTCAGCCAGTCAGCAATTCCATGGATCGCTTGCGCCGGAATCTCGCCCTTGTGTGGTTCAATAAGCAGTTCAGAGATTCCAGGAAACGTCTGCTGTTCGACGGGAGTTCCGAGACTCACGAAATGATCGGACAGCTTGGTATCCGGAGGAGCATCGTCGCGGCCTGCAATGAACACGCGTCTGCAGTTCGGTTTGGTCTTGGTAAGTGCGATCTTTGACAGTTCCGCTGCGGTCTCGCCTGTTATCCGAAAGCCCGCCGCTTCAATGCTTCCATCCGTGACAACTTCCGTTGGCCGGGTTTCGGACATCATGTCGATAACACTGAGTTCGCGGACAAACGACCGTCCGGAACTGATGGGAGCCCACAGGATCAGATTGTCGATTTCGATGTTTTCCAGAGCGAGTGATGCCAGCAGCGCCCCTGCTCTGACACCGATGACACTGATGTGGTCACATCCAGAATGTTCTTTCATCCAACGGACAGAATCTCGCACGTTCTCCAGCCAGTGCGACAGTCGTTCGGCATCGGTATCTTCACCCGTTGAATCGCCTGTTCCATCCCAATCGAATCGTAGCGTCAAGAGATTATTTTGGGCGAGTCGATCGCAAAGATGCCTGATGCCGCGATGGGCGTGGAGTTGCTCAAAGCCGAGTGGTAGACACACGACAACGCCGTGTCGAGGTTTTTCGGTCTGATCGTTCCCTGGCATCATGCTGTCTGGCTGATGCAACCAGCCAAAAATCGATCGGCCACGACTCTGCAAGTAGAGCGGGGTACGAAGTACTGATCGAGTGCAATCGGAATCAGAAGCCAGCGGGATGTCTTCGACGGCGGTCGTCACGATTGGCTCCTTCAATTCGACTTTGGTCGCACGGTAACGACATGACTGGCGTCCATACTGAGTGATTCAACCGTGGCTTTGAATACGGTTGTCGAACCCACCCGCGTTGCCGGACAAAACGTCACCGTTCGTTTGCGATGCGGCATCAGATGAAAGTAATTGTCCTCCGGCAGGAAGCCGGGTGCTGCGAGGTGAACCCCTTGCAGCAGGCGATCCGACTCGAGCGTGACCTCGTACTTTCCTGAAGCCGACAGTTCCGCTGAAACTTGAACGTTGACAC
>CAIWEX010000654.1 GCA_903911795.1 uncultured Schlesneria sp. | reverse complement strand
GCCGCGCGGACATGACGCAGGTCTATGCCGCGTTGAATCTCGCAAAAGCGGTCGAGGTAGCCCGAGTTTCTGGGTAGCCGCTGTTTATTAAGAATCCGTAAGTATTCAGCCAGGGGGACTTGTCGACATCACTCCGTAATGTTTCAGCAATTCCCATGATTTCTGGGCGAGTTTCTAGATCGCGACTCATCTCTTTGGGGCATTGCGATTATCACCCGGCGTTGACCGTGACTCAGTTTGAGTGAGGATTAACGGACTTGCTTGTGTCCGCTTCACTCAAACTGGGAGTTGCTGATGATTGATGTTCAGACCGAGTCGCTAATTCGCTTGGGTGAAGCGGCGAAATTATTTCCAAGCCCCCCAAGCTCAGCGACCCTCTTTCGATGGGTGCTTCACGGCGTTCGCGGCCAGAAGCTCGATTCGGAGCTCGTAGGCGGCGTGAGATACACATCCGCTGCCGCAGTTCAGCGTTTCATAACACGGTCAGGCTCACCAGCTTTGCAGCCTGTTTCGACAACCGAAGAAGACCGCGTCAGGATTGCTCAGTCGGCACGCCAAGCAATCGCGACTCGGCACGGAGTGTAATTACCTGTCTTGGGTCGTGAAGACAATTCAGCCCGTCATGCAAAGAAAAGAACCGTCACACCCAAACTGGCAAGGCCGGGTGAAGCGGTTCGAAAGGCAATGTTGTGGCTGATTCTATCGAACTCGGGAATACTGTCGACGTTGAGTCGCTCCGGCAAACCGCTCACCTTTTCCAGACTGATAACTGCGTCGTTGAGCTGAGGGCGCTCGGGCTGAACGGTCCCGTTGTGCACGGCTTCTATAACGATTCAGCGATTCTCTGCCGGGACGCGGAATCGCTTTCAAAAATGAACCTGAAGGTGAAAGCTGTCTATGTCACGATGAACCCTGTCGTGCCGGAACTTCTCTCCCGCAGCCCCAATAAGTTTGGCCCCGGAAAGACGGGCGGGTCAGCCAGTGACGCTGATATTGCGGCGAGAAAGTGGTTGCTTGTTGACTGTGATCCGTCTAGACCTGCCAACACGAATTCCACTGAAACTGAGAAGGCATCAGCCCACACGGTCGCCGAAGATGTCCGCGCGTACCTGGATCTCCTGAACTGGCCAGCACCCGTTGTCGCAGACTCTGGGAACGGTTGGCACTTACTTTACCCAATTGACCTACCGGCAGCAGATGAAGGCTTGGTTAAGGGGTGCCTAGATCGCCTTGCGGACTTCAGCACAGCGGAAGTGAAAGTCGACGTGACGGTCGGCAACGCATCCAGAATCGTCAGATTCTACGGGACCATGAACCGCAAGGGACCGCATACGGCCGAACGCCCGCAGCGATTGTCTCGCATCGCGACCTTGCCCGAGCAACTTCGCGTAACGCCCCGTCAGCTTCTGGAGGAACTGGCAGGCCGACGCAACACCGAAGTCGCTCGACCACAGGCAATTAAGCGTGCGCGAACATACGCGATGATGATTGAACGGTCGATTCAGGGTAATGGCGGAAGCAACAAGCTGTTCACGGTTGCGTGCAGGATGGTTCGAGATTTCGGGCTTACGGCTGACGAAGCCCGGCCGATTATTCATGAATACAACAAGCTTCGTTGTGATCCCCCGTGGGAAGATCACGAGATCGAACACAAATTGGCTGATGCTGAGGCCGCTGCGGCAAAGGAGCCTCACCGCATCGGCGAGAAGTTGAAAACTTCTGCCCCCGCGAAAACACCTGTTGACGTTGCAATCACTGGCGACCTCTCGCTCGCTTCGGTTGACGGCCGGACGGAAATTGCGAACTCGCGCCGATTCCTAAAACAGAATGACGACCGGGTTCGGTACTGCTTTGCCTGGAAGCAATGGCTGGTTTGGGACGGGATGCGATGGAAGGTGGACGCCGACGGGGCCGTGATTCGCCTCGGCAAAGCCGTGATGGATTCACTGTGGAAAGAGGTACCCAAGACCGATGCATCTGCAAAGGTGATTGCTTTCATTAAATCGTCATGCGGCGAAACCGGAATCAAGAGCATGCTGAACCTTGCGGCCCCAGAGGTCGCAATCTCGCCTGACGACATGGACGCCAACCCTTGGTTGCTGAACTGCCCGAACGGAACAGTCGATCTCAGGACTGGCCAGCTTCGTGCCCACCGCCGAGAAGATGCGATTACCAAGCTGTGCCCCACAAATTACAACCCTGATGCTGGTTCGTATGCCTGGGACCAGT
>CAIWEX010000653.1 GCA_903911795.1 uncultured Schlesneria sp. | reverse complement strand
GATCTGGTCACGGTCAACGGAATAGCGACGACAGACATCGTCGATGGCTTCGAAGACATCTGTCTCACCAGCCCAGCGGTAGCAGTTTTCAACACGACCCAGCGGATGAAGTTCAAGATACGACTGATCCGGCGGCGAGGGATTCGCGCCCTCCCCTTCATCAAATCGAGAGATGAATCGAAGTTCGCTCATTCCGATAGGGCGAGTGCTGCCATGCAGGACAACGTCCAATCGCATCGGCTTTTCTGGATTGTATCCAGCGGGAACAATCAAACCATATGGCTGATACGAACCATCAACGCGTGAACGGTAACCGAGCGCGACTTTCCCTTGCCGATCCTTCCACGGAATCTTCTTTTCGGCCAGATCGCTGGATCGCTGTCGGGATCGCTCGACGGCTTTCTGCAGTAACGCTACATCAGCGGGGGTAAACTCTTGGTCGTAACGTAATGCCCACTCCAATCCCTTCGCAAAAATCGCGGCGTCGGCAACGTGGCCGTGATTTTCCAGAGACTTCAGGGCGTGGTTAAGCTCGACGTACACGGAATTGAGTGCATCTCGCTTGTCTTTGGCGAGTGGTGTCGGGGGTTGCCCCATGCAGGCGGCGGATGCAGCCAAAAGCACGATCAGAGTGACCGCAGGAAGTCTGAAATTGAATTGATGCAGGAACATGTGGAGACTCCGCAGGTTTGTCAAATCACCGGGAATCAGTTCATCGTCCAATCGTCCGTCGCTGATATCAAGGCCCGCACATCTTCCGCAGGCGTTCGAGAGTGTCGTCGAGCGGTCCGGATTTGCCATTCGGATCGCCCAGACAGTGGCAATGGACCGGACAGAAGGCTAACATTCGACGTCCGTACCCAGGGAGGGGACGATCCACGCAGAGGACGTTTCCTGCGTTCAAGTTGTTCCATCTCCAGGGTATTGCTGAAACATGGCCAGTGCCGTTGTCGTTGCCGAAGATACTGAATCCGCTCTGATTGCTCGTGCCCAGATGGCACTCAGCCACTGCAATTGGGAAGTGGGCGAATGCGCCGCCCAATGGACAAAACGATTTGCTCGCGGGCGAACCGATGCCGATTTCGGAGCACTTGTCGGGTTAAGTCCTGACCAGGTCTATCAGCGCCGACGCGTCTGGGAAACTTTTGGCGATGTCTGCGGAAATTACCCGATCTTGAAGTGGTCACACTTTTACGCAGCGATTAACTGGGACGACGCTGCCGAATGTCTGCAGTGGGCTCAGGATGTTCAGGCAGGTGTTGCCGAAATGCGAGCCTGGCGACGGGCTCAGCATGGCGAAGACTTGAGCGAAGCTGCATCTGATGAATCGATGGGTTTCGGCCCCGTCGAACTAACGGTGACGAGCGAGGCCGCTCCGTTCGACGTCAGTCCGACGCGTGATTCAGAATCAATGGTTGGCGAAGGGATGCAGACGGCAGCATTGGCGGCAGGCGGTACTCCGTCGAATTCCAATTCGAACTACGCACCATTCCGTGAAGACGCGGCAACGCCTCCACCGCGCGAAACCTCCGAACGTCAGGAACCGACGACCGAGCAACTGATCAAACGCATGACCAGTGCGATCGAACGCTGTCACGGAGCAATGAACGATCACTTTATGAAGCAGTTTGAGAATCTGCCCGAGAAGATCCGCAAGCGATTCTTGAAGTCAGTTGAGCAACTGGCAGAGAAAGTCGCCGAGCTGGGGTGACCTGCTGAAGTGAGTTGCAAATCGTGGCGTCAAGATAGTCGTGGTTTGTTCCGCGAACCAACGCCACGTTTTCTTATGGCAACGAAATCATTGGCGTTCATAGTATTCGGCAGTAGAATCCCGATGTAGGTGTAACGCAGGGCCTGACGCTGGCACAGCGAGACCGTGCTGGTAACGAGGCTGCGTTGTCCCTGGTACTGGCCATCGTGGATTACTCGCCATGAATGATTTTCGCTCTGAGGATTCAGCGTCGGATATTCCGCCACTCCCGATCGGGATGCGACGTGGTGCGTCCGGTCCGTACGAGCCTGGTGGCTCAACGGTGCCATCCTGGCTCGTCGCGTTTCTTCTGGTGGCAGTTGCGGTCTTAATGCTGCGCAATGCTGGTTTTCTATCGTGGATGTCCTTCCGCGATGCAGGTCAACCACGGGCTGTTACGCCCCGTGGTGAACTGGCGCAGGACGAAAAGTCGACGATCGAGATCTTTCAAAAGGCATCACCCAGCGTTGTCTACATCACGTCCCTGTCGCACCACCGGGACCGATTCAGTATGAACATCCTGGAGATCCCCGAAGGGACGGGAACCGGGTTCATTTACGATGACGCGGGCCATATCGTTACGAATTACCACGTGATCAGGGGAGCTCAAGCTGCACGTGTGACTCTGGCCGACAATTCAACCTGGGAAGCGACACTCGTTGGATACGATGCCAACAAGGATCTTGCCGTCTTGAAGATCAAAGCTCCAGCCAGTCAATTGCGCAAGATCGATATTGGAGAATCGTCCAGTCTGCAGGTGGGACAGAAGGTTTTTGCGATCGGTTCTCCCTTCGGGCTCGATCAAACCCTGACCACAGGGGTGATCAGCGGTCTCGGGCGTGAAATCAAATCGATTGGCGGACGTCCGATTGAAGGAGTGATTCAGACCGATGCCGCGATCAATCCTGGAAATTCGGGAGGCCCGCTACTCGACAGCGCAGGTCGGATGATCGGCGTCAATACGATGATCGCCAGCCCGTCCGGGGTCTGGAATGGAGTCGGATTTGCCGTCCCCGTCGACATCGTGAATCACGTCGTGCCCGAACTGATCCAGCACGGCCAGGTGCAACGAGGGGTTCTGGGGGTGAGTATTTTCGAGGATTCATTCGCACGTCGCCTGGGAGTCAAGCAAGGGGCTCTCGTGCGGGATGTCGTGGAAGGAACTGGCGCTGGTGCTGCCGGAGTTCAACCAACTTACATCGATGATAATGGCGAAATTCAACTGGGTGATGCGATCATCGAAGTCGCCGGTCGAAAGATTCGCACGGCATCCGAAGTTGCCAAGGCACTGGATGGACATAAGCCTGGTGAGCAGATTTCGGTGATTGTCGAGCGGGATGGCAAACAGGTTCCGTTGACGGTTGAATTAATTGCCGCACCTCAAAAATGATTTTCTTGCGGTAATCCGCCGACGTGTGAGTGGGACGAAGCCGCTTTTTTTTGTTAAGATCGGCGACCGAGAATGTGCTGACGGCGGGTGGACGTGCTGAATGTTCAGGGCAATCGCCGTCAGGATCAGTTTCGCTGGGTCCTATTTCGATTAAGTGCAGGTAGCGTCGATGAGTACCACCGGGCCGTTGAGTGTCGTAAAAGAGGGTGACGTGACTGTGGTCGTATTTGGACCAAATCAACGGCATCTGGATGAAGTGGGACTGGAAGCCATCGGGAACCAACTGATCGAGATCGCTCAGGGGGCCAATCCGCCGAAAATGGTTCTCGACATGGCCGCGACCGAGTTTTTCGGCTCGTCATTTATCGAGATCCTGTTTCGAGTCTGGAAGCGGCTGAACACTCAACCAGGCGCAAAATTCGCCATCGCTGGTCTGCAGGAATATTGCCGCGAAGTCCTGGAAATCACCCACCTCGACAAACTCTGGCCCCTCGCCGCCAACCGCGCAGAAGCGGTTGCGGGAATGGCTGGCTGAGTTTGCATTCAGGTTAGGAATTCATTCAGGTCGAGTTCGATTTCTTTGAACTGAAGCGTCGGCGAACCAGATGGATCAAGAACGCCGTCGTGAGTCCTGCTGCCATTGCCCACGGCCAACGTGGCGATGGAAGCAGCGGCCACAACTCGATTCCATTTTTCACACTGACGGCCATCCATTGTCCGTCGTCTGAAAAGGATGGTTCCGTGCGCTGCGAAATATTAGTTTCACTGACAACATCAGCGACCATCCATTCCGCCAAGGGACTTTCACCGAGGACGCGTTGGCGTAGCCGTTCCTTCAGTGATTTCTTCTGTCGTTGGTTCCTGAATCCGGAAGGTGACTTCGCCGTTTTCCATATCGACAACGGTCACGGTGTACTCGCCGATTTGCACGACATCACCGACGTTTAATTCGAATTCGTGGAGTGACACAGCCCACCTCCGTGTGACCATGAGAAATTGATAACAGAATGGAACCTCGACTATAACGACGGATATCGAGTCTGACAACCTCCTTGTCCGTGTACTTCCACATGATCGACTTTTTAAGTGGCGATAGACGATCAGCCAGAGCGTGCCGAGGTGGAGCGACTGAGTTCACTCACGAGTGTCGATTGAGAAAAAAACTTCCGGCCCAATCGGTGAACGATTGGATCCGGCGCCAGAACCGCAACACAACTCCGTCCATTTATCGTCATGTCAACGGTATGGAAGACACGCGATAAACTTCACGCCCGCTTCGCTCAAGACACCAAGAAGCAAAGTTTTTAGTATTCCAGAATTCGCTTTCCCCCATCCATTTCCTATCTTTGCGTCTTGGCGTCTCTGCGTGAGCCCTTCTTCTTCTCGCATCTCAGCGTGACTGCGCCAGCATTTGCCGCTCTGACGATCTGGAATTCTCGCTATGTCAATGGAATCGGCCACTGGATACCGCAAGTGATTCCTCCATCAACATACAGAACCTGTCCCGTCATGAAACGCGACGCGTCACTCGCCAGGAAGATGGCAGCCCCAACCATGTCTTCGGGTTGACCGAGTCGACGCAGAGGCGTATTCGCTTTGCCCCAGGCCTGCATCGTTGGGTCAGACCAAAGCTTGTTGGTCAGGTCGGTCAACACAAACCCAGGTGCAATGGCATTCACCCGGATCCCGTGATCACCCCACTCGCTCCCCATGCCGCGAGTCATCATCCCCAACCCCGCCTTACTCATCGCATACGGCAAGACACCCTTGAGCGGTGCGAACGTATTCAGTGAATCAATGTTCACGATCGTTCCACCGGTTCCCTGAGCGATCATCTGCCGACCGACAGCCTGAGAGACCAGGAAGGCTCCCTTTAAATTGATGTTGGTGATGTAGTCGTATTCCTCTTCGGTGTACGTTTCCACCCGCTTGCGGATGTTGACCCCTGCGACATTCAGCAAGGTGTCAATCCGTCCCGTCTTGGCGATGATCGCTTCGACCATCGGGCCGATCGTTTCGGGCTTGGCGACATCGCAGGTGACGAAGTCGGCGGGATGAGTCCCCTGAGAAATCTCGGCAGCCGTCACTTCCAGAGTTGTCGCATCGCGGCCGGTGATGATCACCTTTGCCCCGCGCCGCGCAAATCCCTCGGCCAAGGCACGTCCAATTCCTCGACTTCCCCCGGAAACAATGACAACTTTATCGCGAACGGAAAACAACGGATCACTCTCTGACACAACAGTCCCCTTTTTCCAGATCTCTCAGAACGGCATGCACTTCCTGCGTCCAAATCGATGGACCGCAGAAAGTGTCAAAAAATGTACCCAATCGGAATTGGCAAATCCCGCGTGGCGAGTATACTTCCCACCCGTGGCTCTTCCGACCGCCCCAGCGGGGCCGTTCTGGAAGAATCCGCAAACCACTCTGCCTGGTGGTGTAATGGTAGCACGAGTGACTCTGGATCACTTAGTAAAGGTTCGAATCCTTTCCGGGCAACTTGCTGTGACGTGTTTATTGAAAGCTCCTTGCGTCGTTTTTGGCGAGGAGCTTTTCCTTTTCTTTGACACCGCCGAAACCGGGAAAGCTGAGCTGTTTGTCATTCCTCACTTCGGAGTTCCGCTCGAAGTTCCATCAAGAGTTGGCCGAGAACGTTTTTGCCAGTGCCGTCACCAGCGTCACCCCAGTAGGAGTCGTTCTTGGTGTGCTCGACGATGATCGACTCGCCGGTCTCAAGAAGTAAGTTGCGAAGAGTTTTGTGTTGAGTGAATTTGGCTCGGATGGCAAGTCGCATGACGTCATCTTTGATCAAGTCCCAATCTGACCGGAATGGGCAGTTTCTGTCGCGTCCCATTTTTGCCGCAATCATGGGAGATGGTTCACTGCGGATGAATTCCTCGTGTTCTGTACCGGCGAATTTCTGAGCCTGGAAGTAGTGCTCGGATGTCGGCCATGTTCTTCCATCGATTTCAATCGGGAAGGACGCGAAATTCGAGAATTCACCGTATGGTTCGTCGACGTAATAGAAATTAATGATACCTGACATCTTGCTGACTCCATAGAAATTGACGCGTGTACTCGGGGCAAGTCTACTCCGCGCTGCTTGACGAATGAATCGTTAAGCAGATCGTCCGAAAACGATTTTCGTCCTCGATGATCCGATCGATCAATATTCGGGTGATGGCGTCGTACGGGGCTGAACAATTGTCGCGGTTTGCGCGATCGGCTAACTTCACGCGGAGCGATGAAGGCCACTTTGGAAGACTCCTCAAAGTCGCCTTCACCGCTCCGCGTGAAGACAGCCGTTACCAGTTTGACTTCCGATTGCTGACCCGAGCAGATCAGCACTCCGGGGACAAATGGAATGGAAGACACAGGATGAACCTCACGCCCGCTTCGCTCAAGATGCCAAGACGCAAAGTTCTCAAGCATTCCAGATATGGCCTTTTCCAACTCACTTCCTATCTTTGCGTCTTGGCATCTCTGCGTGAGCCCCTCTTCCACTTGCATCTCAGCGTGACCCTGCACCAAGCGACTCGCTCGATGAAACACACCCCCGCATCGCTCATGACGCCAAGTTTTCAAGCGTCATTGCGTGAGGTTTTTGCCGCGGCCAATGCCTTTTTAGTTTGGCATCAGCGTGATGAGTGCCGCGCGCGGACGATGAATGTGGCGAACGCGGACACGAGTGTGAGCACGAACAGCACGTAGCCAAGAGCAAAAATCCCAGACCCCAGATACATCGTCGGATACGCCCACATCTGGACAGATGGCAAGTGCACTGAATTGGTACCCACCCACAGCAAGGGGCCGCCAATTGAGAGGAGCAGGAGAGAACTGAACGTAAGAACAATCGTTGGCGAGTTCGCCTTGAAGTCCGTATTCATTTTCGGCTCCGTCGTGATTGGCGTCGTGAAGGGCGCTGTGAATGGCGATGTGAAATCGGTCCACTTTGGTTTGAGCACAATCGACTGTACGGGATCGCAAGGCATGTTGCGGCGATCGTTGCAGCAACACAGACCCCAAGTTGTGCGACAAGCGATACGGGGATCAGTGGTTGTGAATAGCGAACTGACAATATTACGAGAGGTACAAAAGCAAGCAGCCCAAACGGAAGTCGAGGGATTCGAGGGTTGCCGGCGCGACTTGCGAGAAAAATAGTGAGCAACGTCAGGTAAGGATACACCAGGATCACGGGTAATTTGAATTGAGTCAGCTCTTCGGAGACGAAGTCGGTTGAGAATGCAGCGAACAGCACAACACAAGGAATCATGGCCAATGCTGCGATGCGTGGGACGCGATCTCGCGACGTTGTTGAGCGAAAGACGGATATGAGCAGCGGCAAATACAACAAGGCCTGAATCGTGTAGCAGCTATAAACCGCCGACACCGACCAATTCATTCTCGTGAGGATCGCCTCGACCTTGTCATTGATATCGTTCAGATTGTGAACAGAGACATTCTCGGTGTCAGGCGAAAATGTCAATTCCAGAGTGGTTATCGTTACTGAATGGGCCGAATCGGACGAGGCGGTTTGTTGCTTTTGTTGAGACCGGAACTGTTGGTCGAGGCGTTTGAGCTGCTCCAGCATTTGGAATACCGGGGCGATGCAATACGGGATCGCCAATCCGGCAGCAATCATCGCCAGAATACACATTCGCTGCAGACGGAGACCGTGACCCGTTACAGGACGTTGAGAGACTGGCGACATGGGAACGGTTCTTACGACAGGTAATCGAACGCCGACGTTTGGGGCTATGTCGATCGATTGATCGATGCTGATGAATGCTACGCTACAGCGATTTGCGAGGCCCGCGAATGGCTTTGTACAGGCAAGACAATCCTGCGAAGGCCAGGAATCCCGAGAATAGCCATCCGCCGACCTGATCACCGGCGTCATAACTCGCGTTGCCTGTCATTGCCGGAGGTATCGGATTCACCAAAGCGTTCACCCAAAGCGCCAATAGGACGAAGGCTCCAAATCCGTATGCAATCCGATACTTCATTTCAAGGGACCTCTGTGACTGATGGTACGGACCCGGTCAAGGTTGATAAAACTACATTACGAACAGCACAACCCACGAGGCAATGACGGCCACGAGGATGGCACCCGCCACGATCGGCAAATAAACGCGAGGCGAAATATTGGTCGGGTCCTTGTCGTCTGTCATTGAACCACCACTCTGGTCAACGATCCAGTCAGGAATGCGCCCCAATGCCGCGTAGAGCGCACCGAGAACAACGCCCAGCGCCAGAATTATCCACGTCTTTGGATCGCCGACGCCTGCAAAGATCGACCAAACAAGTAGCGCCAAAAGAACGAGCGAAAGAGTGGCCGCAGTCATTCGCTTGAGTGTCATTGGCAATCCAGACTGTGAAAACGGTTCTCAGTCCATGTTCATTTGGGCAAAGTGAAGCAATACGCCAGATGGATCCCAGACATGAAATACTTGTGCATAGCCCTCATCTTTGATGCTGTCACTCACGCGAGCGCCGCCGGAGAAAACGTTGTTGACAAATGCAGCCTTGACGTTGCTATACCATGCATCAACGTCCACCACTGATACGTGAAGCATCGTGTTGTCACACCAATCCTTGTTGTAGTACTTTTGCAAATAGAAGCGGTGTCCTGCGAGTTCCAGGACCCGAAGGTCGTCAGAATCGTACGTGACGCACCAACCCAACGCCACGTAGAAATCACGGGAAGCATCAAAGTCCTTCGCGCCAATGAATGGCCGAACGTCACTCACTTTGAGATGTCCTTGGGTGGTCGGATCAGCGGTTTGTGGATTCATGCTGGAATCTCAGTGAATTGAATGTTGGCAGACGCTCACGGCAGCTTACCCGCAGTCAACAACGGGCTTCGGATCAACACGGCAATACTTTGAACCGCTGCCGGTTGCGGGTCAAGTTGACCGACTCGTTTGGCTTGAGATTGCCTCCAACATTCCTCATCGCAAGTGAGGTAATGTGACTCGCCAAGCAGCACGTTATTGTGCGCCGACTATCGTCGTACGGGGATGGGAACTCGAGTAGCCGATCAGTCGTTACTCCCATCCGGACAAGCCGGACGGAGAGCGAAGAAGTAAGGGTTGCGTCACTGGTGGTAGCGGCAAGTTGTTGGTCCCGTTGGGGCGAGCCCAACGGAAACCAGAGAGCCGCGACCCCAAGCTCTGCACGTACGACCAACGCCCCGATTTCCGCCGGGCTTGCCCCGGTCGGGATCACAACTCGCGAGCTACCATAGCCCAAAACAAACTTTACCTTTGGCTCTCCGTCCCGGCTTGCCCGGACGGAAGCAACGACTCTTCAGCTACCCCGGCGAACGACCCATGTGACGGCGGCCCGCGAGACGTGGCTTGAAACCACCATGCCCAAACCGGGTTCGCTGCAGTGCGCGGTTAGGTGTCAGTTGCGATGTCATCCCAATCCTGTCCACAATAGCCAATCAACCAATTCAACGCGTGATGTCGCTCCTGAACCACGCCCGAATGATACGATTCAACTGGAGGCTCGCAATCATCGTGTGGCATTCGTGGGAGCTTGCCAGGCGGCGTAGGCTGACCGCGAAGCTGCGCGTCTCTGATTCGCCAGTGAATCTGGTAAATCTCCTCGTTAGCGGCGTGAATTTCAGAATCGCTGCGAAGCCGTGCAGATGAAATGAGTTCTGCGACTGGCTCAAACAATGGTGGCAACACATGCTGAATAAGCTGCACATCGCAAATCTGCTGCGGACTTGGCAAGTCCGGAATCAAACTGAGCGACCAGAGGAGCGGAAACAAAGCCTCGGCACGCCATGTCGCATTGATGCGCTGTTGGCGTGTCGGCGACTTCGAGAGGAGAAACGCGGACTCATCTGGGCTGACTGCGTCCCAAAGCCCCTCCGCTCGCAGCCAAGTGACAATCTGGTCTCGTGGCACGCCGTGGCCAGCCGCAAGAACTCCGTGGAGCACGATGCATCGGCGAGCGACTGCATCGGCGCTGCGAATCTGGTCTGCGATCTCGTCTTGGAAGTCCTCAGGCATGGCGATGCGCTCCGACATCTAGTGCCCCAAGCTCAGCGACCCGGCCCACGGGACCCCACGATTGCAACAGTGATGGGATGGCCGGGGTCGCTGCAGCGCATGATTAGGCAGCGTGCTCTTGCTATCTCTGTAAAACATAAAAGTAGCCAATCGTAGTCCAAAAGACTCGCATTGGCAAAACGGTCGAAACTCGCCAGCCGTCGAAAACTGCGTCCGACTCTTCGCGTCGCCGCCAATAAAAGTATGTCAGTCACTGCTCCAGAGTCGCCGGACTGTCGGCAAACTCAAATCGCAGGCTCACGCCTGTGCCGAGCAAAAAACCTTTGCTAAGCGAACGAAGCGAGTTTCCGAGTGCTGACTGCTCTTGCACGACGCGCTCGAAAACTCGCACCGCGTGTGCTGGGTAATTGTAGAGCTTCTTAATCATCAGTGAGTCCGGAGCGGCCTAGCTTGTATTTCTCACAACGGCGAGCATCGAGAATAATCTGCAGTCAAAAGAAGTCAAGTTCTTTCTGGTCCTGGAGTTGATGTTGTTTTCGAGGCGAGAATTGAACGAACAATTCTTGCGCGGCAGAGGTGCTGTTTCTCTACCGCACTCTTCTCGGAAAACGGGCGGTTCTGCAGCAAGGCCCCAGGCTTTGAGGGTTTGGTGCGCGGCATAACGAGATGGGTAAAAGCGTTCTCCGGGTTGATCGTACACATGATCGCCATCCAGTACGATGCGGCGTTCCTTCAGAACGCGGGAATCGGGGGCGTTGAATCCCCAGGGCGTTGCCCTGGGCTGATATGCCTTGTCCCATTGGGACAAATCCTGCCCCAACGGGGCGCTGCATACCAGCCTGGGGTGAACCAAAGATCAAAAGATGCGCCTAAAACTCAGGCCTCGCCCTCCCTTTCGGCGGCAGATTGTCATGCCATGCTGATCGAGCGTTGCGGTGCCGTGATTCACAACTCTTCAAAATTCCAATGACTCCGTCATTCCGGCAGCCATCGGTTATCGGGGTTTGAGGCGTCTTAACATATCACGCTGTTTGCGCGATCAGCTGACTTCACGCGGAGCGATGAAGACCACTTTTGAAGGCCATTTTGCACTGCTGTTTGACTCGCGATTTATCTGGTACCCGGAGGCGACTCGAGGATGCTTGCCAGAATTTGCTGGAGCTTGTCGAAACTGGCGGGTTTCACCAGATGGTGATTGAATCCGGCTTCTTGCGAGCGATTGCGGTCTGCTGGCAGTCCGTAGCCCGTCATAGCGACCAGGACGACGTTTTTCAGAGCGGGATGTTGACGCAATCGTTTTGCGACCTCAAACCCGTCCAGGCCCGGCAGGCCGAGATCCAGCAAAACGATGTCAGGTGGATGAGTGATCGCGATTTTCAAGACAGATGGACCATCGTAAGTGGTTCGGACCTCGTGCCCCAATTCTGTCAGCAACAGTCCCAGTGTCTGAGCAGCATCGATGTTGTCGTCCACCACCAGAACTCGTAACGACCGTCCCTTCGGAGCGATCTTTCTCATTGTGGGTACTGGCGGAGGCGAAGGGGTCGTCGACAGTATCGGAAGTCGGATGACAAACTCGCTGCCTGACCCCAAAGTGCTTTCCACGTCGACGCGACCTCCGTGCATTTCGACGAGCCGTTGAACCACGCAGAGTCCAATCCCTAGCCCTCCTTGCGAGCGGGCCAGGGATCGTTCCGCCTGTGTGAACAGTTCAAAGATGCGAGGCAGCAGCACAGGGGCGATGCCGATCCCCGTGTCTTTGACGCGCAAGACGGCTTCGTTCCCCTCCTGCTGAACGGCGATGGAAATCTGCCCGCCATCGGCCGTGTATTTGGCCGCATTGTTGAGCAAGTTGACGACCACCTGCTCCAAACGAGCTGCGTCAACGTAGAGTTCGATCTGTTCGAGCGAGGGAACCATCGATAGCTGATGGCGGTGCTGATCGATCAGTGGCCGGGTCGTTTCCACCGCACGTTCCATGATTCGATTCAGGGTGACCCGTTCCTGCTGGAGATGAATTGTTCCGCTGGTGATCCGCGAAACCTCCAGCAAGTCATCGATCAGCCGTGTCAATTGCCCCACCTGGCGTTCAAGG
>CAIWEX010000652.1 GCA_903911795.1 uncultured Schlesneria sp. | reverse complement strand
GCACACACTCGGTATCGAACAACACCGTTTACATGTAAGTACTCTTAGATCAATGGTGTGTTAATTAGTTGAATAACACAAGAACAACGCGTTCGCTATTCCAGATAAACATAGATGCTTCGCCAACGATTGCCGAGTTGCTGCTTCCGTCGGTCACAGCACTCAGTTTGATCCCTTCCGTTGGCACCAGCATGCCAGAACTGGAAAGCGTTCCAGTCGACTGCTGTCCGCCGCAGCAGCTACAACACGGGGTCGTCCGTCCCGCCTGATTTGTAACGCCATTGCCGTCAACGATTCCAGAAATTCCGTAGTATTGAGGATCTGTAACGGGGATATCCGCAGTTACAGTCGGGGGCAAAGGGCTCGACGGACAAAGCGTGAAATTCAGGCTTGCACCTTTCAACACCTGACCATTGGCATTCCCCTCGGCAATACCGGTGTAAGCCCAACCGTAATTACTACCCGAGAATGTCAGTTTGTTAAAAACAGGGGCTTGATCGACATATGGCAGGATTCGCATATACCACGACATCCCCCATCCACTTCCACTGGCAATAACCCCTGGCGGAAACATGTTGTAAGCATCGTGATAGTTGTGCAGCGCCAACCCCATCTGCTTGAGATTATTCTTACATTGCGTTCGCCGTGCCGCTTCTCGCGCCTGCTGAACCGCTGGTAACAACAGCGCAATCAGGACCGCAATAATCGCGATCACCACCAAAAGCTCGATCAACGTAAACGCTCGACGACGCATCACGACCTCCAAACAACGTCAAAAACCAGGAAAACAAACAATGACTACGACCAAAACCATCGACGAATAGAGACGCTTCGCCAAAGTATCACCCTCGAATTTACGAAATTCAAGACTATTCCTATTTCTTTCTGCCAATATCCAATTTGCGGAAATGTACTTCCGAAACGACGCTAACCAAGCGGAAAGTCGCTGTCGATCCGGAATTCTCGTTCCCCCTCCAAGACGATCGGTGTGGCATGCCGGATACGCAGACGAACGGTCTCGAATTCAGACAATCGCAGTGCCTGACCAATCAGACAACGGATCGTATTGCAATGAGAGACGATCAATAAATCACCAGCAGCGCAAATCCGAACAGACTCAAATGCAGTCCAGGCGCGACGTGTGACATCCTCCAGATTTTCGCCTTGAGGTGCCTTCTGCTCAAAGTGTTCCCGAAATTTACAGAACTGCGGATCGCTTTGATAATGCGGATACTCGCGAAAGACGTCCTCTTCCAGCCTCCCCTCAAAGATCCCCAGTGATCGCTCATTGAACGCCGCCATCGGAGCCAGAACTTCAGGCCTGACTGGCATTTGCTGGAGGATCAGATCGAGCGTTTCACGCGTTCTGGCGAGTGTCGAACTGATGGCCTGAGTGATGTTGAGATCCCTTCGTCCCATCAAGGTCATTCCCGCACTGCGAGCCTGATCCCGTCCACGGTCAGTCAACGGCGTATCGAACTGGCCGCAGAGAACTTTCTGATGCTCATTCGCAGCATTCAATGCCGATTCACCGTGTCGAACCAGAATCACTCGTTTCATCAACTCTGCCCTGATCAGGAATGACAAAATCGCGATGGACTGCATCATCCAACCGATCGTCTCTCACAGTACAATTCTTTTGATCAGCCGTCGTGGGCGCCGCAACGTATTTAAGAAATGGAAATTTCGATGAGCTTCAAGTCCTGCATTTGGGCTGGTCGATTTGAATCAACCACATTCGCTCCGCGCGACGCGATTCCTGAATGTGACTTTGCCTCAATATTCTCACGCTTTGCAGACCGCGACGAGGCTGGCGAGGTAATTGCCCCCACAAAGCGTCCAGGATGGGAGCAATTCGGCCGTAAAAAACTTCTCGGCTACATCGCAAAAGAATATGTCATTTACCACACAGCCGGATTTGTCGAAGTCGTCTTTGCGGGTGTCGACAGACGTCTGCGCGATTTTCTGATCGCTACGCATCGCGAGTTAGGCTGTGAATTACTGGACGCGAACAGCTGGGAGGCAATGACGGAAAACGTACTCGGCTGGGGCGAGTAGCGTTATCGTGTAACCCAGACGATCAACCCTGTACGAACGTCGTGAACAAACTCATTGATCAGGTACACCACGCTCTGATCTTTTCAAGCGCAGATCGCGACGCAGCGTCGAGGTTGGCTTCGCTTCCTCCCCCGCGAATCGGTGAGCAGATTTCGTAGGCGACATAGCCGTCAAAGCCACCCTCTTTCAAACCAGCGAAGAAGTCATCGAGCTTAAGGAACCCTTCTCCCAGCGGTACGGCACGGACTGCAGGTGGATCAATCCGCTGATAGTTGATCAGCGGGGGCTGATATTGAAACCGATCGATTCTGATGTAATCCGCCAACGTGGTCTGAACCATGAACGGAGCCATCCGACGGGCCGCAGCATACAGATCGATCTCACCGTGAAGTGCGATCGACCACGGGTCGAACATCGCTTTCAAATTCGGATGATTCACGTCGTCCAGAAGTTCCGCAAATCCCTCGGCCGAAACTCCGACGTCGTGATGATTCTGCAAGCCAAGTATGACTCCGGCATCCGCCGCCACCGCAGCCGCTTCCCGGAGTGCCACGACACACTTGTTCCAATCTGCCTGATGATTCGCCAGATCTGTAAAATATCCGCTGAAGACGCGGATGATCGATGCCCCCAGGCCGCGTGCTAACAAAGCCAACTGTCGTATGTACAGAATCTGCATTTCAACGAAAGGAACTTCCGCTGCATTCTGTCCGGCGG
>CAIWEX010000651.1 GCA_903911795.1 uncultured Schlesneria sp. | reverse complement strand
GCATAAAGGGTGACACCAGCAGGCGAACCCCTTCCAGTTGTTTCGGATTCAAGACCCCACTGAACAGTTCGTGGAAATTATCCATCGTCACCAGTTTTCCCTGTGACACGTCACCGAGATCGGGGCGTGTCGTCAGATACATCGGGGGCGGAAACTCGGGGAGCAGATGGTCGGGAAGGTCATAATCCAGGTCGAATCGGGTCAGGTCCCGAGCTTCTTGCCTCTTAATCTCGTCGATATGGAATTTGGGAAAAAGCATTCCTCCTTCAGGATGATTCGGGTGTGGCAACGGCAGGAATCCGGCGGGGAACAGATCCTTAGCTCGAATCTCTGCAGGGGGCATTTCAGCCAGTTTCTCCCACGTCAAACCGTCGGACAGCCGACTGCGGACTCGTCCCTGGACAGATTTCTTGCGAGACATCGTTACGCCGTCGACTGGGTAATCGCCCAGGTCGTAACGTTTTCTGAGTAAGTCATCGTGCCGCAACTGAATCGCAGGTTTTCCTGCCTGCATGCGTCTCTTTACGGCTGGAAAGTCTTCTTGTGTGATGCTTGCTGCAGAAATTTTCGCGGGCGTTGCCGGATTCTTAACCACATCCTGGGCGAAGATGGCACCTGGATGTATGGCCAGCAGGCCGAGCATGCTGCCAACATAGAAGCGCCGTTGTCGTTTGGTCTCTGTCATTTCGTGTCTCCATTCATGATTGATCAGCCCGAGGGGGGAAATCGGTTTGGACAACGAATTCAACTGCGCACGAAAAAAGCCGACGTGTCGAAACACCCTCGGGTGTTCCAGCACGTCGGCTTACCGATGTACGAGCCACCTGGTAAATCCAGTTTGCTCTTTATCGTGTCGTCCGAACTCGTTCCGCTCTCCTGGGCCAGGCCGGATTCAATTCGCGGCAGGGACCTTGGTACAGATGGTACTTCTTTCCTGGTACGAATGAAACACGGCAATCAGCAGCAAGTTGAATTTAGGCGATGTTACGGCGACCGAACCGCAATTCTTACGGGCTTTGGAGGCTGATTATCACGGAAGTTTTTTAACGGGCTCAACGAGACTTCCGCGGAATTGTGAAAGGATTCACGCCGCGTGCTTGACAGTGCCGCCTCGTACCGGTGTGATGAGGAACGTTGTGTTGTCTGTTTGCCGTTCGCGCATGCTGGCATCTTTGATGTGCAGCCGTTCATATCAGAACTCTGTTTTCGACTCTGAGAATTGGAACAAACATGTCTCGTCTGTTTAGCTTTGCCTCTGTTGCGTTGGTTCTGAGCCTGTCAGGAACTTTCGTCTGCGGGGCTCCACCCCGAGGCGGCGAAAAGAAGCCTGAGCCGAACAAGCCAAAGTCAGAACCACATTCCGAATCGAAGAAGCCAGAGCCCGGAAAACCAGAGCCCGGTAAGGGTAAGTCAGAGCCGGGCAAGCACACCGAAAGTCCACACGGCAATTCGACACCGGGCGGAAACTGGTCGCAGCCGACTCACAGTGTGGGTAAGCCCGGGACGCCGAACAATGGTCATCCCGAAAACGCGGCAAACAACAACATTCCGGGCAAGACGACAAATTCCAACGCCACGGGAGCACAGGGAGCGGCCGCCGGGGCAGCGGCGGCGAACCGAAACTCTTCACAAGCGACAGGCAAAGAGGGGGCTGCTGCTGGGGCAGCCATCAGCAACCGAAATGCTCCAAAGGCCACGGGGGCAGAGGGAGCAGCCGCAGGTGCAGCAGCAGCCAACCGTAACTCGCCGCAAGTCTCGGGCAAAGAAGGTGCTGCTGCCGGTGCTGCCGTCGCGAATCACAATTCACCGCACGCGAACGGAGCTGAAGGGGCCGCCGTGGGGGCTGCTGCCGTCCGATCCTCCTACAATAATCCTCATCTGTATGATCAGCAGTGGTACGCAGCACATCCCGGAGTCTGGGCTCCCACAAATTGGAATGCAGGTGCCGTCTGGGCGTCTGCCACTTGGGCAACGACGTCCAAGTTCTGTGGGGTCTCGGCGACTCCGGTGGTCTACAACTATGGGACCAACGTGACGTGCGTCGATGGGAATATCGCTCTCGGTGGTCAACACCTGGGGACGGCTGCTCAGTTCAGTCAACAGGCAGCAGCCTTGGCTGCAACCGGCGCCACGGCAGAAGTTTCAAATGCTGATGAATGGATGCCGCTGGGGATCTATGGCATGGTCCGTAACGAGCAGCAGCATCCGCAACTGATCCTGCAACTGGCGATGAACAAGCAGGGGATTTTGCGAGGCAACTACACCGATGAACTGAGCGAGCATACTCAACCTGTCCAGGGATCTGTGGATCTGAAAACGCAGCGGGCCGCATGGACGGTCGGAGACAATAACCTTTCGGTGATCGAAGCGGGGCTCAGCAACCTGTCACAGGATGAGGCTCCAGTCTTGATTCACAAGCGTGGCCAGACCGAGCACTGGATTCTCGTACGATTGAATCCACCCGCGAAACCAGAATAGTATCTCTGAATAACGGCTCTGTCCGCAGCGAAGCAGTCAAGGGGCGGGGTTTCCTGAGGAAATCCCGCTCCTTTCATTTATTGTCAGCCGCGCGCATATTAAAGAAGCTCGCCCCGCCAGACGGTTACGGCCTGACCACCGAGGATGACTCGATCACCCTTGAGCTTTAACCGAAGCACGCCACCACGCGCCGAAATCTGATGTGCCATCAATTGAGTTTTGCCGAGTCGCTGTGCCCAGTAGGGAGTCAGGCAGCAATGAGCTGATCCGCAGACGGGATCTTCATCGACACCGACATTCGGGGCGAAGAATCGAGAGACAAAATCGAACGAGTGATCCGCAGCGGGCGCCGAGACGATGACACCGCGCACCGGAAACTGTTCCAGCTTCCGGAAGTCGGGCTTCAACGACTGCACGGTTTCGGCCGATTCAACGACCGCGAGGTAGTCAAATCGACTCTTTCCAAGGTAAATCGGGGCTGCTCCCAGTGCGTCAGAGAGGGCCGCCGGAATTGGTATTTCTACGG
>CAIWEX010000650.1 GCA_903911795.1 uncultured Schlesneria sp. | reverse complement strand
GATACCGAGGTTGCAGTACGTATCGGCAGGTACCTCACGTCGAATGGGGTCGTGTGCTACATCGACGTTCTCGATCCAACTCTCAAGACAACCGACGATATCACCGACACTATAATTTCTCGACTCAAAATGTGCTCTCACATGATGGCGGTCGTTTCGCAATATACCGAACGATCGTGGTGGGTTCCGTTTGAAACCGGAGTTGCAACCGAGACGGAGAAACGCATTTCAAGCTACGACGTGGGAGCAACGAATCTGCCTGAGTTCCTCAGTAAGTGGCCAATATTGAAATCCCAGAGAGACCTTGATTTGTTCATTCAGTTTTACCGACGGGACACTCAAGTCCCGTCGGGCGAGAAGCGAGCTTCAGTGCCAACGCATAGTGAAATCAGATCGGCCCAACAATTTCACCGCGAGCTGAAGGCCAGCCTCTAACCATTTCGGCGATGACCTCTTTCGCAATCCCAACGGTTGCCAATCAATCAAATGCACCCAAGTTGCCGATCGGGTGGCCGCTTCAGCTACCGGGGTGACGAAGGCACAGGATGTTTTGAAGGTTCAAAACGGGGTAAACTTCTCGTCGCGTTGCGATCCAGCGAGTCCCGTAGGTCAGGCTGTGCCTGACTCTTGGAAGTCCGGGTGCAATGGTCCCGCAGTTTGGCGAACAATGCCACTTCGTCAGGCACAGCCTGACCTACTGGGTTGCCGGGATCGCTGGTATGTCGATCCCGCCGCGACGAGGCTATACGGCGATGATTATCCAGATGCGTTTCGGCTCGGTGCCAACCATTGAGACGATTGTTTCCAAGATGGAGGTGCGACGATGAATGAGGCCAGCACGAGCAATCCAAAAGCTGTGTAGAGCATGGTGAAGACCCATGGTTCCAGATCGTAAAAGAGCACGTTGTGAACCAGATTGCCGACGAAGGATCCTTGATACGATTGGCCGCCTGCCGCTTCACGAAGTTGTTGTTCCCAGACCGTCAAGGGGCATGTGATTCCTGCCCACGATTCGGCGACGACAACCAGTATCATTGCGAGATGCCCGCAGCGCCACCAAACGTTTCTTGCCCAACGATGCTTCCGTACAATTCCCCACCAGATCGCGGGTAGACCCAACACGACCGTCAGAACGTAACCCATGTGGGCAACGACAATGCAGTCGGCGGCGATGCGGTAAACTGTGGTCATATGAAGAAGACCCGCTTCCCGCCCAGATTATTCCCCATTTTCGTCCGTTCGGCCAAATCGTCGCGAATGCTCTGCAATCTTCGACTTGCGAGGCATTGATCGCAAATACCTCGCCCGTCGCCTTTGGAGCACTCGGGTCACCGATCATCACATTGGACAACGTGTCTGGATTGGACGAAATGGCACTACGTCAGATGGCTGGACGGCTGTTACCGTTCTTCTGGTTGATCGTTCCGGCGTGGCTCATCGTGGTCAGCTCATCGCGGTCAGCTCATCGTGGGGGCGTACGTCAGACTGGTCATTACCAGGTCTCGACGACGCAACCCTGATTGGTAAATGCCTTTCGTCCTGGGTCAAAACAGGAGGGCGCCGATTTCAGGATTCGAACAGAGACGACTTCGTCGTCGATCATCCCTTCAATTGCCAGATGCGATCCCAATTGATCGTCTTCGTTGACAGTACGAGATTGCCAATTGATATCATCGATTCGAGTGAACAGGTTGGCCGCGGCAAGGACATCGACGCGAAATCGAGGTGCCGTTGTTCGTCCGTCATCAGGGCCACCGACGATTTCGGTGAGTGATGGAAAAATCGTCACTTCCCAGCCCGTGGGACAAAGGTGGTAATGGCAACCCAGTGGGGGCATTGGTTCCAGTGGTTCGAGGCACGCCGAAACGTTGTTCGCAAGGACAGAAATCCATTCGGGAGGGGTGGCCATCTGCAAGTCTTCCTTTGATCTTGGTGGGGCAAATCTATTTGGCGTGACAAAGCTGGGGGACCGTAAACCGGCCGATTGGGGGTTCGCAAGTCACTGAACATTCCAACGTCAGCAGCCTGCGAAAAATGGCATGAAACCTCTTCACTGGAAATTAACGGCAATTGCGGTGCCAGTCTGCCCCGTGTTGCGGTATCGCAACGTTCACATTCCAAGAGAATAGATCGCTTGCTCAATTCAAACCGCACAGGCGAGTTAACCGGTTCGACCGGAAACCCATTCGACCGGCAATCCAAATTCGAAGTGGTAAGAATCCACTATGCGCGAGCGAGTATAACGCGAGTAACTATCCTAATCATTACAATCGCAATCAGAATGCTGGTCACCCGTGAAACTGTCGGAAAGCCGAAGTGATTCCGCCGTCGGCACATGGAATCGAACGCTCTGAATTCTGAACAGTTCTGACGCTGGCTTTACGATTTGCAAAGACAATGAATCGCGAAGTTTGAAGTCGTGACCGGGTGGATGTTCAGTTCTTGTTTCGCGAAGAGCTCCGTGGACCGTCACGAACGCCGTTGTTTTCGCACGAAAGCGATCAGGCCGGAATAACGGAAGTCAGGATCGATGTAATTCTGGATGACATAAAAGGCAAAATAATAGGCACGACAAAAGCCCCAGATTGCGACCATCAGAAGAACGATCGTTTTGAAGTTGGGATGCTCTGCAATCAGGACTGCCGAAGCAAGCAGCCCTGTGATCAGCATCAACGCTCCCTTGAAGTAGAGCAACCGTGGACTCTTGATGTCGGTCATCGTGATGAATTTCTTGCTGAAAGCTGACCGCAGAATGCTGACTTACTTCCGCCCTGGTACCAGTCGCCTGAGATCCAGCGGCGCGAATCGGCTCGGCTTGACCTCAGGGTCGACGACTCGAGGAGATGTGGCAACTTCATTTGCCAGGGGCGAAGACGTGATCTTGAGTTCATCCAGCAGAAACTCACCCAACCCATGCATTTCCGCCGTCACAGTCAATTGTTGACTGCTCGGAACGACTCGCCAGAATTCGAATCGCTGCCATTCACCAGCGTTCGTGATTCGGATCCCACCGGCCTTACCCATCAGGCTGTCGTAGATCAATGCTCCATCGAGACTGCGAATGATCGGCTGAGGGGTCTTGACCCAGCCCGAAATCTTGACCAATTGTCCCGCGTTGACCGACAGCGGAGGGGAGGTGATTGCCAGTGGGGCGAAAGCAAATTGAAACGTTGGCGGATCTGCGATCGTTGATTCGGCAGCCAGCCTGAGAGAAAACCGGCCTTTTTTGGCGATCGGGTGCAAGTCTGCAGTAGTTTTGACATCCGCGACCGGCGTTTGCTCATTGCGCCAGCCCCCCGCAATCACCGTATCGAGATCTTCAAAGTCACCAGACGGAAGCCTGTTGACGTCGCTCGACTTGCCTGCCTTCTCCATGGCTCGAATCAGACGCCAATGGGCAGGAAGCGTCTGGAAGCACAGTGTGAACGGACTGGTGACAGGGCTGACTTGCTTTGCAACCGCATGGTCCCAGTGGGCTCGCTGCAGAATACGAGTCAGTTGCATGACCGTCCCCGCATATTGCCTGGCGGTGTGATACTCCTGCTGCTTGAGCCTCGCTTCAGCCATTTCGTATTGCAGTTTTGCCTGACCGAGTAACTGGCGACTGTCTGGCTGGCCGACTCCCAGTTGCTGAAGCTGCTGGTCGATCTTGCGAACGCGTTCCAGTTTCAACCGGCAAAGTTCCAGCATGACCGTAGCACTGCGTTCTTCCGTCAAAGCGATTCGCTGGTTGATTTCGTCGACGATTGAAGGATCAGACGTCACCAGGATTGCCGCTGTCTGATCGAACTTCGGAATGACAATTCGAATGCCGCCAGCAATGGTTTCGCGATTCAGGTTCTGCACCCGTCCTGTCGTACTGATCTGCCAGGCTGTTGCGGTCTCTCCGCCGCCTGGCACAACGATCGTCGCGGAGCTGGACGCCAATTGTCCTGGAACGAATTGCGAGTTTTCCTCGAGCCACATCGGCAACAAGAGAACTCCGAATTCCGTTCGAATCAAGGCCGCGGAAAGTTCGCGTTCGCGGCGTCGATCAGCGTCGCTACCTTTTGATGGCTTGGCAGCAGATTTCCCGGGCTTAGTCGGTGTTTCCACGGTAAACGGAATTAGCTGGGTCGCCGACCCTGTTGCGAGCCAGGGTTCCAGCAGGCCGAGTTCCAGATTGAGCTGAGTCAACATCAGGTGCCGCTCGCGGGCACCGGGGCCATCGCTATCCAGTGCAGACGTGGTCCAGTACCCGATCCCGCGGCATCCGGCTGCGAGGGCTGCATAGACTTGAAGGCGTAACTGTTCTGGTTCGAGAACAGGAGTTTCATCCGCGCTTTGTTTGAGATCCATCAGTTCTGAAGCGGGTTCAGTTTGAATCCATGAGAAGCAGAAAGTCCCCGGCCAGGCTCGATCTCGCCGGCGAATGATCTCGTCACGAAAGTCTGCCAGGGACACGCCACTATTCAGAACGTGGCGGCTGAGTCCGACAATGTCGAGGTGGCGGGATGCGATCCGTTCATCATCGGCGACATCGGCAGCCAGCGGGCGTTTGAAAGAACGATCGGCGTCGCGAACCTGATTGGCCCAGCTTGCCATGCGCGGCTTGGTCTCAGCCGTCATACGAACACCCATCATCCAGAACAGGATCGATGTCGTGTTGGGAGCAAACGGCAAAAGGCTTGCGTCGTCAGAATCGAGTGGAGCTCCGTCGGCATCCTTGGCGAATGGTGGCGTTGTCGTTAACCAGATCCCACGATCGCGAAACTGTCCGGTATTGGCCATGGATTCGACGTCTGAAACCCAGATCGCGTTGTATCCGGCATCCGCAATCAATTCGGGGCGTTCTTGCCGATGTTGGATGATTCGCGGAAAGAATGGTTTGCTGTTCACTCGCAGCTTGTGCATCCGAAACTCGACGGGAACTGTCGGCGATTTGGTGGAAGCTGAGCCCAGCCGCATTTCCGGGTCAACAGCACTGACCTTTTCGATTGACCCCTTGTCACCGACTTTGTAATCAACAGGGACAATAGGCCCCAATTCAAAATCGTCAATCTGCAATTCAGTGGTACCTTTTCCGAGTTGGGCACCGATCACGATGCGATCGACATACATCGTCGCTGGATCAAGGGCGGCTCGTTGCTTTAGCCGCAGCTGTCTCAATTTATCATTGACCGCTTTGTCCGCCGTTCGGCAGGTCAGTTGCTGCCACTTTCCGACGTCTTCGTACTTATCACCCATGACGACTAACGACAACGGTGCTCCTGTCGCTGGATCAGCGCTGCCGTGAAACGCGATACGAATGGCAAGCGTCGCTCCGGGGCGATCAGCGCGATACCAGACTGAGGCGGTCAATTCATCAAGGACTTGGACTGCGGGAACTTCGTGCTCCAAACGCATCGGAGTGTTGTCGACGGCGGCCTGAATGCGAACAAACTCGCACTGCCCGCGTCTGGCTTGTTCGCGACGTCGCACCTGAGCTTCCAGTAAGGCCTCATTCTGTCGACACCGAACTTGCCAAGTAGCTTCTGGACCGTCGAAATCGAGCTCGAACTGGCGTGCGAAGGCATTTTGCAGGAGCGCGACACTGCACAGCCCGAAAAGGGCCAACAGTCGAGTAATCCGCTTCCTTGCGGCTCCTACCCCACGCATCTTGCGCCTTTACACTCCACTTGCCCCAATCGCTACAACAGGAATGGGGAGATCTGAAATTTATCGAAATTCTGCTTGAAATTAAATTCTGATTGAAGTCGGTCGGTCGTATCGCGTTGACAAAAATCAACACGTCGGCGAACTCGGAAAATTGTGCTAACCTCCTGATTCTAATGGACTTTGCATTTTGCAGCTAGATGAACTCGCTGTTCGTCTGGCGAATTCCAATAAGGCTCGAAATCCGCGATTTTCATCGCAAATCATTCGCAATTCGAGTGTTAAAGCTACCTATTGCAAAGCGCTACCGCCCAGTTGAGAATCTTCCCTGTTCGCTTAGAGTGGGCTACAGGAGAACTGCGCGTGATACGAAATGCTCGATTTCCGGAAAATGACGACGACGAGATTCCAGCGGAACTCGCTGATCTCGGGAAGCGCATTGAGGCGTTGTCGGGATCAGATCGCAGTGACCTGCTGCTGGCACATCAGCGCGTCGTTGATTCCGTCCGTCGGCGTCGCAGGATCCTCTCACTGGTTCAGGAAGCACTATCACAGCTACGCCTGGACATTAAATATCTGATGTTTGATCTGGAAGTGACCCGCCAGGAACGCGACGAACTCAAGCAACAACTCGAAGACCGGTAGCCGCGATGAACCGATTTACGCTGCTGACAATTGTGGTTCTGGGTTCATTTTCCGGCACATTGCCAGCGGCGGAACAGTTTCAGGCAGGGGCTGCCACCAGCAACATTACACCGTCGATCGGTGCCGAAATCATCGGGGGCTTCGTCCCGTATCCTTCGAAACATGTCCACGATCAGTTACATGCACGCTGTCTGGTTCTGGACGATGGAACAACGAAGCTTGCCCTTGTGGTGTGCGATCTGCTTGGAATTCATCGCGCCGTCAGTGACGAAGCCCGCCGACTGATTACCGAGAAAACTGGCATCCCGCGCGACAACGTGATGATCAGTGCGACGCATACGCATTCTGCAACTAGCGCACTCGGTCAGGATCGGTTGCGGCCAGATCAGTCTGTCGATGAATACCAGCAGTTTGTCGCCCGTCGGATCTGCGACGGAGTGATCTGTGCTGTTAACAATCGGCGTCCGGCGCAGTTCGCATACGGTTCGGTCGATGTGCCTGAGCACGTTTTTAACCGTCGCTGGCAGATGCGTCCTGGAACCGTCCCAGTGAATCCGTTCGGTGGAGCGGATCTGGTCAAAATGAACCCGCCCGCCGGAAGTCCAAACCTGGTGGAACCCGCTGGACCAATCGATCCCGCCGTTTCATTTCTTTCAGTTCAAACGCTTGATGGCAGGCCGATTTCGATCCTTTCTGCGTACTCTCTGCACTACGTCGGTGGAGTTGGTGCGGCGGATATCTCTTCCGACTACTACGGAGTCTATTGCGAATCGCTGGAGAAGCTGATGCTTACCGGTGTTAAGTCCGATGGAGATCAGTTGCCGATCGTGGCGATGATGGCCAACGGTACCAGTGGGGATATCAACAACATCAACTTCAAGAATCCGCGACCGGGCAAGAAGCCGTACGAGCAGATCAAGTATGTCGCGGAAGACGTTGCACGCCAGGTGAACTCAACGCTGCCGAAACTACAGTATCAGCGTGAGATTACTTTGAAGGCACGCTATCGGGAGCCAAAGATTGCCTGGCGGAAAGTCACGCCAGAGCAGAAGAAGTGGGCCGAGGAGACCATCGCTGCAGGACGTAAGAGCGACGCTGATCTGTCGTTTATCTACGCTCAAAGAACGCTCAAACTGGCAGATTATCCCGAAACGACGACGATCCCCGTCCAAGTCCTGCGGATTGGGAATGTTTGCATTGGAACCATGCCGTGTGAAGTCTTCTGCGAGATCGGCCTGGAATTCAAGAGTCGCAGCCCAATCCAGCCCGCGTTCATGATTGAACTGGCGCATGGTTACTTCGGTTACCTGCCGACGCCACGCCAGATGCAATTGGGTGGCTATGAAACCTGGATTGGAACGAATCGTCTGGAACCTGAGGCCTCAACCAAGCTCATGGCGCAACTGCTTGAGATGGCCGAGGAACTGAAGTAACCGTCCACCCCGAGATTACGAGTCAACACCGTAATGCACGGACGAATCGTCCGTGCTACGGTGTCAATGCGATAGCGATGTGCTGGCCTAAATGACCGTGCAAGATTCTGCTCGAAGGTCAAAGAGAAGGTCGCCGCGAAGACACTGCTTCTCCGAGGACTCCGAAGCAGTGGCACGGTGCCACCTGATGCGAGTAACGATATTTTGAACAGACGAACCACCGGTAGCCGAACTCGTGAGAGTTCGGAGTTGGGTGAAAACTCCTGAATTCTCACGAATTCTGATACGAATACCGTTACCCGCGTTGAGTGGCACCACCGCAATAACCATAATCGCCCACCGTCATTTAGCGAGTCGTTCGAGCCGTGGCTCGCCGTGGTCGTACCTTGGCTTCGATGGTCGGGCCCGTCAGAGGCTTTGCTCGCTTGGTCCGGGGCTTTGCCGAGAGCATCTTTGGCTTGCGGATTTTCTCAGAGGGTCGGGTGACCGGTGAATCAATCCGGCGCAGGACGGCCATCAGGCGAACAACATCGCCGCGAGTGATCACGCCGACCAGTCGTCCCTTGTTCACAACGGGAAAGCGGCTGTAACGACCGTCGCGAAACAGTCGAGCCACTTCTGCGGCGTCGGAATCGGGTGAGAAGACCGGAATACTCCGACTCATCAGTTGTTCCACTGTCGCATCGCTTGCTTCACCGCTCAGTTCAGCTTTGAGCAATTCGAAATCAGGGACGACACCGAGCAACCGCCCGATCTTGTCCGTCACGTAAAGTTCGGTCACTTCGTGCCGAGACAGGATTTCGACCGCTGCATCGGCCGAGCATCCGGGTGAAACCATGACCGGACGTTGAGTCATAAAGTCACCAACGGTAAGACGCATGTTTGCCACTCCTAGGCTAGTTTGTCTGCTGTAGCGAGGGTTGCCACAGTTCTCCCTAAGCCTACGATGCGTTTTGGCAACGTGCGGCGAAAAATCATCATCTTTTTCGCAGATTTCCTGTCAGGAATTGATGACAAGGATTGCCGGAACACCCACAGTCGTTCCCTTCACTAAAACCGGTACAACCGGCCAGTCCGAAGATACCGTTAATACCTCAGTTCCGCGTTCTCCGACCAGAATAGTGTCCCCCATCAGTACAGGCCCCACCGAGGGATGCCAGAAGATCGGTGTTCCAGACATCAGCCGGAATTCGCTGTTCGGCATAACCGGAATAGAGCCAAATTCGTATTCAACGATCTCAGCCTGATCTGCCATTCTCCACTCAGATTCCTTGCCGGTCTTTTCGTACAGGCGGTGGACCCGATTCCAGACTTCAAACATCTCCCATTCAGGCTGCGAGAAGTAAATGCCTGTGGCTTCAATCAATGCTGCAGGCTCAAACGCCTTCAGCAATGCTTCCGGGGGATCCCCGAGAGCGACTGTTCGGGCGGCCCCGACATACATCCCCTGATAGCGTCCCACAGCTGAGATCGTGCAGTAGTGATGGACAGGAGAATCGTCAAAACTCCAACGCCGAAATCGTGATCCACGTCCATCGCCCAAGACTTGAATCCGCTCGGGCTGAACACCATGTTTGAAGAGGCGGTGTGAAACTTCACCGGCAATCTCGGCCTCAGTTCTCCCTTTCACCATTGCTCGCGCCGTTGCCTCAATCGCATGCGTCAACCGCTTGCCGACATCGCGAATCCGGACTTTGTCGTATTCGGAGAGAGGCAACCGCAACCCCAGCATTCGCTGCCCAATATCGGTTGTCCCCGGAAATCCGGTATCGCTTGCCACCCGGCGGCCTCGACAAAGGTCCGACAACATGACGGTACGCAGCTCTGTCCAGGGCCGTTCCTTCAATTGAAATCCCATGTTGCAGACTTCGGATTCAAAGAACTGCGCGGTATCGACATTGCTGCAGGCGATGACTCGAGCTTCCGGCGTGACGAACAACGCTCCGGTGGCTCCTGTCGCCCCGCCACGCTGGTTGCTTCCACCTGCTGTGAACCACGTGAAATTTGACGGTTGTTGTAACAAAAGAGCTGCGAAGTCCTCTTGTCGCATAAATTCCGCCAGACGCTGATGGCGATTTGCGATTTCGCCGAGTCGCTCGGTATCCACCGCAGCGAATTCGGCCGACGAACGTGGATCTGACAGGTCAACCATCATGGTGCTCATGCGAGATCTCGATCTGGGCGGCAGGATGTGAAACCGCGTCATCGGGAATAACAGTCGAAAGGAACGGCAGGTTGAATCATATCATTTCGAACCGACACGGGCAGTCGTGTCCAAACCTGTTTTGTCTTTTTTGTTTCGGCGGGGCAGTCGTGACGAACGATATTTTTCGCCAGATTTGCCAGAATCGAGCATCGCAGAGTTCGAGAACATGCAGGAGACATGCAGATGAGTTCGCTGCCAATCTGGATGAATGAGCATACCGATTTGTCACGCCGCTACTTTCTCGGGCTTGGCGTCGCAGCGACTTCAATTCTTGCCAATCTGTCCAGGTCGACAGCGGCTGAACAGGCAAACCCGGAACTCGATGCCGCCATTGCCAGGCTGGAGTATCTGACGAAACCCGAGTCGTTTGGAACCGTTGAACGCGGTACTCCACTTCCCTACACGCATCCGGTTGAAAAACTGCGCGAGGTCGGGATGACTCGTGAGACGTGGAAGCTGGAAGTGATCGCTGACCCCGAAGCCCCTGCAAAAATTGGCTTCCCGATGTCGCGCGAAGCGGGAACTGCACTCGACTGGGACGGCTTGATGAAACTCGCCGAACGGCATTCGGTCAAGTTCCTGAAGATCATGACCTGTAACAACGGCGGCAGTCCCCTCGGCATGGGACTCTGGGAAGGAATACCCCTTCGCACGATCCTATGGCTTACCAAGCCCGATAGCGATCTGCGTCGAGTCTTTTATTACGGATACCACAATGACGATCCGAAGCAGCGCTTTCAGAGCTCGCTGCCGGTCGGTCGAGTCCTCGAAGATCCCCCCGGCGAACATCCTGTCATCGTCTGCTACAAACTCAATGGTGAGTTTCTCTCTGGCAAACGAGGTGGACCAGTACGAATGGTCGTGCCCGAGGCATACGGATTCAAATCCGTGAAGTGGTTACAAAAGATCATTTTGACGAACGCTCCGTATGCCAATGACACGTATGCGAATGGCAACAACGACGTGGACAGTTGGATGAAAACGTTTGCCAGATTCGTTTCTCACCCGGCAACCATCAAGGCTGGCCAGCCCATCCCTGTCACAGGACTCACTCAAGTCGGAATTTCAGGGCTCAAGAAGGTTCAATACCTTTTGCAGCCTGCTGATCAGAGTCATCCCGCCGACGACCCGTATTTCACGACTGCAGATTGGCAGGACGCAACAATTCTGGCACCACCGAAAGCGTGGGGAGGTGGAATCGCGGAGGGCAAACTGCCGACGGGCGTTTTGGGCTTTGATGCCGAATCCCGTCAGCCGGATCGATGGCCGCTGCGCTATACGCTCGCCCATTGGGCAGTGCTGATCCCCGCTGTGCCGTCAGGCAAATACCACCTTCGGTGCAGAACGATCGACAGCAACGATGTGGCTCAACCGATGCCACGGCCGTTTGCCAAATCGGGACGCAATTCTATTCAGCAAGTCGATCTGAATGTGGGATAAGCGACGCTGATGCGAGGAATGGGTGTCTGGAAGTGGTTTGCGAAATTCCGACGTCATGGACATTTCGGCTTGTCGAGACGCGTCATTCCATGTGGGCTGAAGGCCCAAAAGAACAAAGCACAGGGCCTTCAGCCCTGTAAACGGGAAACAAAGCAACAGTGTGCGACCTTTCAGATCGCATTCCCTGTTTTGCCCGCTGTCAAAGGGCTGTAAGCCCTGTGCTTTGTGCCCACAAGAGGCCGACGATCGCCTCCAGCCATACATACGTTCAGACGACCAACTACGGTGCGATGCTCATGCCTGTTACCGGTTTCAAAACCAACATTCCTAGAGGCGGCAATGTCAGCGAAACGTGCTGTGTCTGGCCATGATAACTTCCGGGAAGACTGTAGACTCCCCCGGAATTTCCAACGCTCGTGCCACCGTAGAATCCCGCATCGCTATTCAGTAATTCCGAATAAAAGCCGGCGACCGGGACCCCGACCTTATAGTCGTATCGCGGAATCGGAGTGAAGTTCACCACAATCAACAGGAAATCGGCGGGGTCTTTTGCCTGGCGAATGTAAGCGTAAACACTGTTCAATGAATCGTCGCAAGAGACCCAGCGGAAGCCATCGGCCGACATATCAGACTGATGCAGGGCGGGCTCGTCACGATAGAGCCGATTCAGGTCTCCAATCAGCCTCTGGATGCCATCATGCATCGGCTGACCAAGCAGCGCCCAATCGAGTTCCGTGTCATGGTTCCATTCTGTCCATTGAGCGATTTCTCCCCCCATGAACAGCAGTTTCTTGCCTGGCTGAGTGTACTGGTATCCGTACAGCAACCGCAGGTTGGCAAACTTCTGCCAGACATCACCCGGCATTTGCGAGATGAGCGAATGCTTTCCATGGACCACTTCATCGTGCGACAGAGGCAGCATAAAGTTTTCCGTGAACGCGTAGACCATTCGGAACGATAACTCGTTCTGATGGTGCTGGCGGTGAATTGGATCGCGCCGCAAATAGCGCAACGTGTCGTTCATCCAACCCATATCCCACTTCATGCCGAAGCCAAGCCCACCCGTGTAGACCGGTCGTGAGACCCCGCCCCAGGCAGTTGATTCTTCGGCGATTGTCAGGACACCGGGGAACTCCTGATGCAGAACGGTGTTCATGTCTTTCAGAAACTGGATCGCTTCCAGGTTTTCCCGTCCGCCAAACATGTTCGGAACCCATTCCCCATTCTTGCGGGAATAATCCAGATACAGCATGGAGGCGACAGCGTCGACCCGTAAACCGTCGACGTGATAGTAGTCGAGCCAGAACCGGGCACTGGAAACCAGGAAATCACAGACTTCGCTCCGCCCGTAATTGAATATTAGCGTTCCCCAATCGGGATGGAACCCCTTGCGTGGGTCCGCATGCTCGTAACAGCAGGTCCCGTCAAACGAGCCAATCGAGTGCCCGTCAGTCGGGAAGTGGGCGGGAACCCAGTCGACGATCACCCCAATCCCAGCCTGATGAAGCAGATCGATGAATTCCATCAGATCATGCGGGCTGCCGAATCGGCTGGTTGCCGCAAAATATCCCGTCGCTTGATAGCCCCATGACCCGTCAAACGGAAATTCGTTGATCGGCATCAGTTCGATGTGGGTATATCCCAGTTTCGTGATGTATTCGATCAATCGCGGGGCGAGTTCACGGTAATTGAAATACTTCCGCCCATCCGTTGGTCGCCGCCAGGAACCAAGATGGAGCTCATAGACCGAGACAGGTAACTCGTACCAGTTTGCCGTTTCGCGTCTGGCAATCCATTCCGCGTCTTTCCATTGATGTCCATTCAGGTCATAGACGATTGAGGCGCTTTTGGGTGGAAGTTCCGCCGCGAATGCATAAGGATCGGACTTCTGAAGCAAGTGACCATCACGGGTCCGAAGGGCAAACTTATAAGGGTCGCCGTGTTTCATGCCGGGAATAAAGCCCCACCAGACCCCGCTATCACTGGAATTCAGTGGATTGCGACCGTGCATCCAGGAATTCAGGTCGCACAGGACCGAGACTTCAGATGCGTTGGGTGCCCAGACGTGAAACGTAACGCCAGCAACGCCATCGCGAGAGTCCAGATGCGCGCCCAAGTGGCGATACAGCGTCGATTCCATCCCTGTTACCTGATCTGTTTCAAACAGCCTGAAAGTCTGATTGCTCGTGTGATTAAGTCACATTCACAACGATTGGGACATTCCTGACGAATGTGCCGGAAAAAACAACTGGATGGTATCAGTTGGCGCACGTCCCGACAATGGTCTCAATTCCGCGGGTATCCGTAGAAAGGACTGCAGAACATCGGAAGTTCACGGTGTAGAGTTGCCCGTCTCGCCGGCATTTCCCTTGACTGCACTTCTCATGTTGGACGAGTAGGTTTGCTGTGACTTTACTGCGTGGGCAATTTCTGACGACAGGGCCGTTGGCATTGATTGCGGTGTGCTATTTCATAGCCGCCCCTTCAGTTCCCGCCAGCCGTGTTGAACAGCTCTTTGCCCCGAGTTTCTCGGGTAAATCACACTTACTGGCCACCGACTGCCGTACCGTTGCCGATCAACTGCAACAGCAACTGTCTCGTGACTGGAATATTGTCATTCACGAACCCTTCGTGATCGCTGGTGATTGCCCTGTTGCGCATCTGGACCGCTGTTACCAGGACACAATCGCCCCCACGGCCAGGGCCCTTTCGGTTCAGTATTTCGACCAGCAGCCGACGTGGCCGATCTCGATCGTGCTCTGCACGACCGACGAAAGTTATCGAGAATGTCATCTTCAACTGGGAGATAAGGATCGGAGCGAGTACTCAGGCATCTACTTGCGGTCGCAGCATCGGATTGTCGTCAACATTGCGACGGGGGAAGGGACGCTGGCTCACGAACTGACACATGCGCTGGCGCATGCTGATTTTCCAGAAATGCCGGAATGGCTGGACGAAGGCTTGGCGTCACTCTACGAAGAGTGCGAGTTTTCGCCGGATGAATTGCGACTCGTCGGCATGGAAAACTGGCGTGGTGCTGTTCTCCGTGGCGCGATGAAAGCGGAAACGCTGCGATCGATTGCAGAAATGACCGAGGCATCGTTCGCCAAGACAGACCCACCCGTCGAGTATGCCCAGGCACGCTACTTCTGTCTGTATTTGCAGAAACGGAATCTGCTGGAGCCGTTCTACAGGAAATGCCGCACGCATGCGAAGAACAGTCGGAATGGACTGGAATCCCTGCAGGAACTGATGGGAATGGATGAGGCCTCCATCGATCAGGCATTTCAAACGTGGATGATGCGTGGCGACGGGAAGCGATAAGATTGTCTGCGGCGTAGTACGGATACTCCCTCAGGAACTCGGCGAGCCCATCCGCGCAAAGCGCACCAGAAAATGAAACCGCCCCCGCTGACAAATCAGCGGGGGCGGGCTTTTTAGAAACCGAAATTGGAATTCTTAGAATTCCCGCTTGGTCTTGATCCCTGGTGCAGGGACTGGATACTTGCCATTGGCATCGGCGAGCAGTGGCGCAGGACCATCGACGACGAGCTTTTCAATGTCGGGTGCGAAGTCATGTTCGCAGTTCAACATTTCGTCGAAGGTAATAATGCGGCCCGTATGGCTGGCCATACGTCCCATCGCCGTCACCAGACTCGCTTCTGCTCCGCGTTTCACTTCGTTGTACGGCAGATCCTGACGAATGGCGTTCATCAGGTGGTCCCATTCCAACTGGTAGGGGCTGATCTTGTCTTCTGCCTTCCAGACGACATCGCTATCGACCATCTTCTGGCCCTTGTAGATTCGTGCCTTTGACGGCCAGTGGCCTGCGGCAGAGATCGTTGCGGAACCTTTGGAGCAGTGAGCGTAGCTGGCGAATTCGGTGGCAGCACCGACCATCCCCCGCCCTTCGAGAAACAGCTTCGAACCATCTGCGAACGTGTATTCGACGCTGTAGGTATCGAAGTTCTGATCGACGTATTCGCCGCGGTAGTGGCGTCCGCCGTATCCCTTGGCTTCGACTGGCCAGACGTTCTTGTCTTCGGTGTCCTTCATCCAGCAGCATTCATCAATGTTGTGGATCAGGAAATCGCTGTAACCACCACCGCTGGCCCACAGGAAGGCGTGGAAATTGCGGATCTGGTATTCCAGTTCATTCTTATTGGCTGGCTTGGGACCAACGAAGGCTGAACCGGTCGGACCAGCGACGCGATAGGCTCGCAGGGTGATGACTTCACCCAGGTCGCCGTTCTTGATCCGCTTGGCGAGT
>CAIWEX010000649.1 GCA_903911795.1 uncultured Schlesneria sp. | reverse complement strand
AGCTTCCCGATCCCTCAGACCCGATCGCATTGACAAAGCCACACGGTCGCGGGCTGTTTCTGATGCGCAGCTTTATGGATGAAGTCCGCTTCAACAAGACGGGCAACACGGTGACCCTCGTGAAGTCGATGAAGGGGAGTACGATTTAACGGAAGATCTCGCGCACGGTATTTAGTAATGGCCCCTTTCAGCTTCCCCTGAACGCCCATCGGTTCTCAGAAGTCCCGATGCACTTGGAAACCGAGACGGACAAGGTCGCGGGTGAAGATTTGGATGCCATTAACTTGCGTGTCGTGAAAAGCCTGATCAAATCGGCGTCCGTTCGAGCGCGCCGCAGGAAGCCGACTTGAGGCCCCATGCTCTTTCCTACCACAGGGGGCACAGAGGAGCACGGAGGAATACAGAGGGAAATGCAAGTCACTGAAAGCTGAAGAAAAGACAAAGGCGAGCCCCGGACGCCTCACCGCAGAGCAGGCTTCCACCAATTCGCAAAATCTTAATGTCAGCCACACATTCCGCAAACATTACGCTGGCATCATTCCGCCACGAAATCTTGGTCGGTGATGTACCGACAGTTTGTTGTTGGCATTCAGTCCATACTGAAGGGAGTTTCTGATGGCGGGTCAAATCGGTAAGCAGAAGAAGCGCGGGTTCACATTGATCGAGCTCTTGGTGGTCATCGCGATTATCGCGGTTCTGATCGCCCTGCTTTTGCCAGCAGTCCAACAGGCGCGAGAAGCCGCCCGCAGGACTCAGTGCAAAAACAACCTGAAGCAGCTGGGGCTGGCTCTGTTTAACTACGAGAGCACTCACAAGGTGTTTCCTCCTGCTCGAATTGACCTCAGTGGCTTGTCCTATGTCCCCGGCGGCTTCTACCAGGCCAGTTGGACGACAATGTGCCTGCCCTATCTGGATCAGGCACCGCTCTATTCGGCATACAACTTCAACTTGACCTGGAGCGATCCCGCAAATCTGGGTGCCACGACGAAGAATCTTGCAGCATTCGTCTGTCCCTCCGCGACAACGAGCCGCATCACTCCGCCTGCAACCGTTAAGGACGGCGTCGGCAATCCTTACCCCGCGGGGACTCCTTATGGCGCATGTGACTACGGTTCCATGAACGCCGTTCGTCCCGCCTATTTTCTGAGTAACGGTTTGCCAGTTCCTTCAATGACAATTGTCACCAACACGGCAAGTCCCGCCAGTGCCAGCAAGTATGAATGGGATGGTGGATTGAAGAAGGGGGCTGCCACCCCGATCGCAGCGATCACAGACGGGACTTCAAACACGATGATGTGTGTAGAAGATGCAGGTCGTCCGCAGATCACCGTTTTGTCGACAACCACCGTCGCTACGACCAAGGACGGATGGGGTTGGGCAGATATCCAAGCGGGATACAGCCTCGACGGGGCCACCTCTGATGGATTGATCGTTGGAAAAGCAAGCTGCACGGTTCCTTCCGGTCCATGCGCGCTGACGACTGTGGCGGCACCATATGCGATGAACATGCTGAACGACAGCGAAATGTATGCGTTTCACGTCGGTGGAGCACATGTGTTGATGTGCGATGGATCGGTCCGATTCCTGAGCAGCAACATTTCTGCATCAACACTGAGTGCAATTGCGACCCGGAATGCCAGTGATATCCCAGGCGAATTCTAATCTCTGCCAGAGAGAATATCGCTTAGCGACTTTTGCAATTTGAAATGACAGAACAAAGTCCCCATCTCCATTGAGCATTGCCTGATGGAGATGCGGGACTTCACTTTTATCCGTCAGATATTTTCGCCGGGAACCGTTATGAAATTCGAATGGATTTGCCTGCTGACTTTTGCCATGTCCGCCGCAAGTATTGCAGCCGAACCACGCCTTGTCGGACGGGTGGAGATCCCTTCAGCCGTTCCCGACAAATCTGGAGAACAGGGGAGTTTGGAAGGTGGAATTCCAGCGAATCAATGGGGCGGCTATGGCTCCGGTATCGCCTGGTTGGGGACAGGAAATCGTTACGCGGTCATCTCGGACCGCGGTCCCGCTGACGGGGCAACGACTTACCGCTGCCGGTTTCACATTGTTGACATCAACGTCAGTCCGCGGGGTGCCATCGGCATGGAACTCCTTGAGACGCGACTTCTTTCCAACGCGACTGGACTCCCATTGGTAGGGTCACTCAAGGCACTGCCAGATTCCGGAATTCCCGCTGCGCGATTCGATCCAGAAGCAATTCGACCTTCAGGGCGTGGGACGTTTTATATCTCAGATGAATACGGCCCCTCGATCCTCGAATTCAATTCCAACGGACGTCAGGTTGGCCAATTACCGATCCCTGAAAAGTTCTTGCCGCTGCACCCTGCGGCCGATCCCAATCTGGAACTCCCGCCCCTTAATGTTCGTGGTCGCCAACCGAATCGTGGCATCGAATCGATCGCGATTTCTCCTGATGGCAACACGATCACGGCCTTGATGCAGGGACCATTGATCCAGGATGGTGCGTTGGATGAGATGAACAAGCGAATCGGCGTGAATCTTCGGATGTTGGAGATCAATCGTGCCAATAAGTCGACTCGGGAATTCTTGTATCAACTTGATCAGCCGACGAATGCCTGTCACGAAATTGAATACCTTTCGCCGGGCAAATTTCTCGTGATCGAACGTGACAGCAAATCAGGCGTCGGTGCGGCCGTCAAACAGATCATCGAAATTGATACTCGTGAAGCGACGGATATCAGTCAGATTGCATCGCTGCCGACGAAAGAGATTCCCGCAGGAGTTACTCCTGTGACGAGGAAGCTCTTTATCGACTTGCTCGATCCTCGCTGGAAGCTGGCAGGAGAGTCCTTCCCGGAAAAGATTGAAGGAATCACCTTTGGACCGACTCTGAAGGATGGATCGCGACTGCTGCTGATTACCAGCGACAACGACTTTCTGCCGCTGCCAACATTTGTCTATGCTTTCGCGGTCACTCCCTGAATATCGCGAGCAACTCATTACGGCGATTGACGTGAGGAGTACCGCTGGAGCGACACAAGGTATTGAGGTCGCCACGTCGGGCCGTGCTTCCGCTGCTGGTACTCGATCCAATTGGAATCTCGGAGCAGGTTCTCACCCTTCACATACTGAGTCCCTTCAAAATAGTGCAACAGATAATCGGGCTTCAGGCGATCGATCTGGTCGGGTGAAAGATCTTGAACCCGATAGGCTGCGAGTTGACGCTGGTTGTCAGCCTGGGCAATCACAAATTCGCTGTCAGGATGCGTGACGTGAAAAATACGTCGCGGCAACAGGTAGTACGACAGGAAGTAGAGCTTCTGGTCACTGACGACAAAAATCCGGGACCCGGGTGGGGTCATCAGTGAGACATAGCGAATGACATCGCGATTGGAATCACTGATGTTTGGCAGGATTGTTCGTCCGGGAAGCAATCGATAAACCGGCCACTCCCACAGTCGGCGCTGAAGGCTCAAACCACCATGGACGACTGCCAGTCCGATCCAGGCAAAAACCATCGACCTGCAGGTTATCGAGACTACAAAGCCAGCCCCCGGCGGAGCGGTGACTTGCCAGAATTGTTTGACCAGACGCCCTAAGAATGGAATGGCAGTCCGTTGTTTCCACCAGACAAGCGAGACCGCCAGAAAACCAATCGAGGTCACGCATCGCAGCAGCCACACCGACGCTGTTGCTGCGGATGACGCCTCGTACCGTAAGAACTCATCGTTCGGTACGCGATCCACCGCCCAGGCCTGTGCAACTTCGATTGGTAAAATCCACGCCGCGCCGGCGACAAGCACCAGACTACACCAGACGCCAATACTGGTGCGGTGGATATAGCGATTGAGTGTCACAGACGAATTGTCGACCACTCGGCCCCCTTGTCCAACTCTCGGTCAGTTCCTGATGGCTAAATAACCGTGCGCGATTATGGTTATTGAGGTGGTGCCACTGCTTCGAAGTCCTCGGAGAAGCAGTGTCTTCGTGGCGACCTCCTCATTGACCTTCGAGCAAAATCGCGCAAGGTCGTTTAGCGATCGATACTTTCGTACCTCACTCCCGTCGAATCACCGGTCATCCTGATTGATTGCTACTTGCCGATGCAGTAAAGAAACCGGTCGGATCTGATCAAGAGTCGATTACCGTCAACAGCGGGGCTGCCATTGAAGATGCTGCGATCATTGAGATCGTTCATCGCCAGTTGTTCAAATTCCGGTTTTGCTGCCACGACGAATGTCCGCCCCTCACGGCTCAGGTAATAGATCTTTCCGTCCGCCAGTAATGCCGACGAATAGACCTGCTCTGCCCGTTCCAGTCGTTTCTGATAAACAATTTCGCCCGTATCAGCTTTCGCGCAATTCGCAATGCCACTCTCGTGAGCCCAATAAAGATACCCGTTCCAATACACAGGAGACGAGACATTTGAGCCTTTGATGCTGGTCCAAAGGCGATGTGATTCCGTCACGTTTCCACTGCCGCCGGTTCGCACTGCAAGCGCAGCAACACCCGAGCGACCGCCAAGGCAATAGACGATGCCGTCTGCGGCCACAATGCTGGGAACCATATACCAGCCAATGTCGGTATTGCAGGTCCAGAGTGACTTACCCGATGCGGGGTCGAATGCCAGAACCTTTCCCTGCATTGATACGATCAATTCCTTACGGCCAGACTTGGCGGTCACAACAACGGGTGTATTCCACGATTCGCGGATTCCAGACGCTCGCCAGATCTCTTTTCCTGTACTGCGATCAAGTGCGATCAATGATTCGCTCTCGACACTCGCATTGATGAACAAGAGATTACCGTGAATAACCGGTGACGAAGACGTTCCCCAACCGTGAGTCTTCGATCCGACATCGGCTTGCCACTTCTGTCGGCCGTCGTGACCAAAGCAAAAGACGCCCGTCTTGCCGAAGAAGACGTAGATCCCGCTGGAATCGACCGCTGGGGTATTTGCGGCAAAACCGTGATCGCGGATCCGATCTTCTTCCGGTAGTTTTGCAGGAACAGCCTGATCCCAGACTTTCGTGCCGTCTGTTCGCTTCAATGCGATCAGGTGACGCTTGAGATCGTCCTTCTTGCCGTCCTGACCGGGGACGAAAAATCCAGAATATGCTGTCAGGTAGATGCGATCACCAAATACAACTGGACTCGAAGCACCCGCACCCGGTAACGCGACTTTCCAGGCGATGTTCTTATCGGTGCTCCATTCTGTCGGCAGGTTTTTCGCGGAACTGATTCCCATTCCCCCCGCACCTCGAAAGGCGGGCCAGTCTTGATTACTGGCCGGGGAATCAGCCGCTCTGAGAAAATCGTGCCCGGCGACGAACATCGCCAGCGAAACAGCAATTGTGGTGGTTGACGTACGAATGGTCATGAGTGCTCTCCGTAAAGTACGAATGTACGATAAACGGGAGAGTCTCGAAAATCAGCCGGAAGACTCGTCTCCGGTTGATCCGGAAACAAGCACCTGCCGGCTGATCACTTCAATCACAAGCCCGTTCGTCAACTGGTGGCTTTGGCCTCAGTACGCACGCTGCGCTTCCGCTCTTGTTCCGTCAATTTGATCTTTCGCAGGCGGATGATCTGTGGCGTCACTTCCACGTACTCATCATCTTCGATGTATTCGAGCGCCATTTCCAGCGACATTTTACGAGGTGGCTTCAGAATCACGTTGTCGTCCGACCCCGAGGCTCGCATGTTCGTCAGTTTCTTTTCCCGGATCGGGTTGACGATCATGTCAGTGTCGCGCGAGTTTTCGCCGACAATCATCCCTTCGTAAACGTCTTCACCCGGACCAACGAAGAATTCCTTGCCGTCCTGCAGTTTGAACAGTGCGAATGGAACCGCTCGCCCCTGCTCTTGTGAGACCAGCACGCCGTTCTGTCGATGAGGGACTTCACCTTCGATGGGCTTATACCGGTCGAACCGGTGGTGAATGATCGCTTCTCCGCGCGTTGCGTTCAACATACGGGTTCGGATACCAATCAGTCCACGTGCGGGAATCGAAAACTCGACGTGTGTTGTTCCTGTGGAGTTCGCTGTCATTTCGATGACTTCGCCACGTCGATTTCCGGCGATTTCCATGACAGGACCGACTTCGCCCGTTGGGACATCGATTTCAAGAACTTCGAATGGCTCGCACATCTTCCCATCGATCATCTTGCGGATGACGGTCGGCTTGCCGACGGAAAGCTCATACCCTTCGCGCCGCATCGTCTCGATCAGAACTGCCAGGTGCAGCACACCACGACCGGAAACCTTGAACGCTTCGGAATCACCAGACTCTTCCACGCGCAAGGCGACGTTGGATTCCAGTTCACGCATCAATCGAGAGTGGATATGGCGAGTTGTCAGGTACTTTCCACCGCCAGGTTGACCTGCGAACGGCGACGAATTGACCGTGAACAGCATCGAAATCGTCGGTTCGTCGACGCTGATTCGAGGCAATGCGACCGGATTCACGGGGTCCGCGACCGTGTCACCAATTTCAGGCTTCGTCAGACCCGTTAAGGCGACGATATCACCGGCGGTACCCTCAGAGACCGCTGTCCGTCCCAGTTTGTCGAAGACTTCGACGGTCACGATCTGTTCGGCAACATTCTTGCCGTCGGCCTTCATCAGGACCACTTTCTGGAGCGGCTTCACGGTTCCACTGACAATCCGTCCAGTCGCAATTCGACCGACGAACTGCGAATACGAGAGTGATGTCACCATCATCTGGAACGGGCCAGTGGGATTCGTCAACGGCCCTGGGACGTGACGAACGATCATGTCGAGCAGTGGCTTAATCGAATCTGACGGCTTTTCTGGATCATGCGTTGCATAACCGGCCCGTCCGCTGGCGAAGACGTATGGGAAGTCGAGTGTCTTATCGTCGGCACCCAATTCGACGAACAGGTCGAACGTTTCCGACAGAACGTCCTGAGGCCGGGCATCGGGGCGGTCGATCTTGTTAACGACGACGATGGGCTGCAGGCCGACTTCGAGTGCTTTCTTCAGCACAAAGCGGGTTTGTGGTCGGGGACCTTCGAACGCATCAACGAGCACCAGTGCACCGTCTGCCATTCGCAGGACTCGCTCGACTTCGCCGCCAAAGTCGGCGTGACCTGGCGTATCGATGATGTTAATTTTGATCTCGCCGTACATCAGGGCGATATTCTTGGCGAGGATCGTGATGCCGCGTTCGCGTTCCAGGTCATTGGAATCGAGAATGCATTCCCCCTGCAGTTGCGATTCCCGGAACTGGCCGCTGGATTTGAGCAGGCAATCGACCAAAGTGGTCTTACCATGGTCAACGTGGGCAATAATGGCAATGTTTCGAATGTCAAACCGTCGCATGGTGGCCTCCGCGCGGTGGAAGTCCGACAGTACCGGGTTACAGGCCCAGGATGTCTGGAATTTCAGCGGGCGATGTCAAAAAACTCGTTGAGCCGACATCTCGAACCGAGACGCAACTCTGGAACAATCGGGACAGACTGACAGACCGGCCGGGAATGGTGTTTAGTCGCGGTGGGCGAAATCACGGGCAGGCAAACTGACAGACACAGCATGCCTGGCAGTTCCGGGCAGGCGGAACATCAGGATACCAGAGAAAACAGGGGTAGAGAAGCCCACACTCTGGAAAGTGCTCGGCATTCCGGCAATTTCGGTTCATCCCAGTCGTCCGCACGCGAAAACCAACAGTGCGATGGAGTTTCCCTTAACCACAAATGCAATCAGGGGTCGTCGCGTTCAAACGACAACCCCTGATCTAAGTGCATTGTGGCACGGTAGCTCAGTCGAGTCGCTTGACTCGGATGTTCTTGAAGTGAACGCGGCTGCCAGGATCATGGGCCTGCAGTGCAAACGTTCCCTTATCGATCTTGCGGGTGAAATCCTTGCCAGCTTCCAGACCTTCAGGTTCGTCGTAGTCAACAACAACCTTATCGTTGATCTTGATCTTGATGTTCTTCCCCTTCACGATCACGGTTTCGGTATACCATTCGTCGTCCGGTACATGCTTTTCCAAGACTTTCTTGACTGCGTACAGGCTCCCTGTCTTTTGTGGGTCCTTTTCGTAGGTGTTGTTCACCTGTGCTTCGAAGCCGTACTTCGGCCATCCTTCAGGCTGGAATTGCGTGTGGAAATAAATCCCGCCGTTGCTGTTCTTTTCCGTTTTGACGTCGACTCGCAATTCGAAATTGACGAACGGCTTCTCATCACCGACGTAGAACAAATGGCTGCGTTCACCCTTAGCGACGATCGCGCCGTCCTTGATTTCCCAGCTCTCGGGACGCTCATTGATCTTCCAGCCAGTCAACGATTTTCCGTCGAACAACTGAACAAATCCTTCTTCCTTGTCGGCCGCAACAGCGACGCCCAAGCCTGCCAGGCAAACGATCGCCAAACACTTCAGCACGCGAATCATGGATGGTCCTTACTTCTTGAAAACGGTTGCAACAGTCCGATCAGTACCGGGAGACCTGCGAGCCCGGCCCCCGATGTCACTGATCAGTAGTGTGCCGAAGCTGATCGCTGCTGTAAATCGTCCAGACTCGACTTCGGATTTGTTTGGTAGGGAAATGGCGGCGTTTGATGTGGAATGAATGAAAGATACGATAACAAATCCAGGGGACGGTGTTGGCGTAATCGTAGCGACAGCAGCGACAATAAAAACGAAGAGAAACGAGCACGTTGGAAACGTGCTCCACGTGGGGTACGATTTAATCGTGCCCGTGACTGGGCGTCAAACTAATTGGCGATTCGTGAAACGGCAACGACGCGGGTGGGGAAAGGGGAGAACGCCGTGAGTTGACGCGGAGCGCGCGGTGGGATTTATTGTTTCGGAGGCGGGCACGTTGGAAACGTGTCCCACGTCTCGTGGAGCACGTTTCCAACGTGCTCATTCCCTGAAAAGCAAAGGCTTCGTCATGCGCGAAAAGTTCTCACGCCGGAGACTCCCGCATTGGGACTTGCCCGGTGCGACCTACTTCATCACGACCTGCTTGCTCGGGAGTATCCCGGCGCAGGGCTTGGTCGAGATCGAACGGTTCCGCAGCAGCCTCGAACGACAACCGAAACCTGCGGGCCTCTCGGCTGAAGACTGGAAAGCCACGCAATGGAAGCAGGTCTTCGCCAAGCATGACGACTGGCTCGATCGGTGGCCGGCCGTGCGACACTTGGAAGACTCGCGGCTGGCGGAAGAGGTGGAGAAATCTCTGAAACACTTTGCTGGCGAATGCTACGACTTGATCGCTTGGGTGGTGATGCCCAGTCATTATCACTGGGTCTTCCGACCGCTCGACGAATGGGTGCGGTCGCTTGGACCGGCAGCCGACGAGCGGTCTCCTCGACAACGGATTCAACATTCGGTGAATCGGCACTCGGCGCTGGAGTGCAACAAGTTGCTCGGTGAAACGGGTGGGTTCTGGCAACGCGAGTCTTACGACCATTGCGTGCGCGATGAGGATGAGTTGGAACGGATCGTGGCGTATGTGCATGGCAACCCCGTGGTGCCAGGGTTGGTGGAGCGGGCGGAGGAGTATCGGTAGTCGTCGGCTCGTGAGTTTGCGCTGCGCGAGGGGCGGGCACGTTGAAAACGTGCCCCACGTCGTGGAGCACGATTTCATCGTGCTCGCAAGCGTACCTTTTCGCGCCGAGTGTTGGCCAGCGGCAACTCCCCCTTTGGCGAACGCTCGCAGGCGACGGTCCACCTCCGCTTTGAACTCGGCCTCATTTGCGAACCCGTGATACAACTCCAATCCGTGTCGACATTACGACGATCGTCCTCAAACCACGTTCGTCATCGATCTCCCGTAAAAGGACGTCCGCAGGATGAGTCGTTAAAGACTGAAACGAAATCCTACTAAAATTCCTTGAGTCCATTCCGACTCGATTTCCCCTGCACCGATTTGATTGCTTCACGTGCTAATCGGCGCTCGAAGTAGTCGTCGCTCTTGGACAGATTCTCCAAAATCGGCATCGCGTCAGCAGCAGCGGGTCCCATTGCATCCACAAGGAACAATAACGCTCGGCGAACTGGTAAGTCGCGTTCAAACCCCGCGATGATCTGCGGCATTGCTGGACTTGCGTGCTTCGACAAACGTGACAGGGCTTGAGCGGCATGGATGACCACCTGTCGATTTTCATCCTTGAGCGCCGCTGCAAGGACAGGAATCGTTTCGGCGGCATGCGATTCCAGTTGACCCATGACTTGAAATGCTTCGCCGCGCAGTTCGACATTGCCGGATTTGGCAATCTCCAGCAGTTGTGGAAGTGCGGGTTCAGCCGCAGTACCGAACAATGCCAGCAAGTTCAGAGCTTCCAGTCGTGTTTCATCGTTCTTCAGATCTTCAACCAGCAGTTTTACGATCGACGGCGCGGTCTGTTTCATCTTCGTGAACGCGCCAAATATGACATCGGTACTTTCACCACGACGCCACATCGCAATCAGTTCCGGGAGAACTTCCTCGGCATCTTTGTCCAGGTTTCCGAGTGCTTCCGAGATTGCGTATCCCCGCATGGAGTCTGAAATGTTCTGCATCATCAATGGGAGTACAGGTTTTGCCGCAGGCCCCAGTTTGCCAATGAACTTGTAGACATATCCCTGTTCCGAACCACCTTCAATTTCTTCGATAAATTTTGGCAGAATGGCAACCGCCTTTGAGCCTAGAGCAATCAGCCCTTCGGCAACCTTATATTTTGTTGTCGGGTTGTCATAAGCCGCCATCAAACGCGGCAGCAGATCAGCGGTGTCAGGGGCAATTCGCGCCAGTGCGATTGTCGCAGCCAAGCCCGCCTCGCCCTTTTCGCTGGCCATCAACGCCTGCAATGCTGGGACCGCTGAACTGGCTTTCGCTTCAAAGTGTCCAAGCATTTCTGCGGCACGACCACGGATGGGATCTCGTTCTTCCTGGACGGCTTTCGTGAGACGCGGAATCAATGTCTCGCCATGTTTTGCCAATTCGGATTGTTCAATAAAAATAGGCGAACTCAAGCTCTGCACGATCACTTCGTGACCTTCCAGCTTCGACGGCGCGATCTTAAACAACACTTGGGCAACCTGGGATTGCTGCCATTCCTTGGAACGCCCCGCCAACTCAATGATATCAGGCAGCGCCGGAGCGGCAGGCGCGCCAATCTCTTGCAAATACTGAAGGGCACGTTGGGAGATGTTGTTGTCATCAGACTTCAGTCCTTCTCTCAGGACTTTCAATGCGACGCCCAGATTTTCCCCCTCGTGCCCCAATGCAATTGCCGCCGACATGCGAACCTGCAAATCATCATCGGTGCAGAGTTCTTTCAAGGTTGCAACCGCCGATGCAAAGTCTTCTTTCATCCCGGCCAGATCACGAATGAATGCCACCCGTCTCTCGGTGGGAACCTCACTATCCTTGACGATTTCACTCAGCATCACGGCTGCCGGCTCACCAATGTTTCCAATTGCCCACGCGTACCCACGATCACCAACTCGCAGCAAGAGAGTCTTAATATCCGGCAATGCCTCGGCTGCTGCGGGCCCCACGCGGCTCAACAACTGAATGGCACTACCGCCATATGCGTTGTAGATCTCAGCTTCATCAGAATCTTCGCCGTCATCAATCGCTGTCCTGAGCATCTCGCGAAGTACCGGCAACTGGTCCGCAGGAACACCAGTCGTCAGAACGATATGTACAGCTTCATCTGACCTCTCCGAGACATCATCGGGTAACGTGGCAATCATTTTCATCAAGCCTGGCAATGCCGCT
>CAIWEX010000648.1 GCA_903911795.1 uncultured Schlesneria sp. | reverse complement strand
GTGCCGTTTTGACCATGAACGGTTTTGCAGCCGCAATAATGTCTGCTTGCAGCTTGAGTATCTTCGGCGTCGGCGTTGCACAGATACCTGCAACGCCCATTGTCCCTGCTGGTGCATAGTAATATTTAAAGGCTTCCAGCGTCATCGCATTCACGTCTGCGGCAGCGAGGACCTTCTCTTCGGCCGCATAGACTTTGCCCAAGTCCGCCGTGCGGACAAAGCACTGAAGCATCGTAATGTGTGGTTGGTGTGTCGCATCCAGGGCGAAGCCATTTGGGAATACGCCGCGCAGCCGGGCATTGTTGGCCTGGCAGCGCTGGAGCATCCTGGTGTCTGGCAGCAGCAGGACATCGATGGCTGTGATCTCAGGCGGCGCTGCGGGAAAGACAGTCTTCCAATCGTTTTTCATGCTGACAACAGTCCAGCCCTTCGCCGCGGCTTCATCAAGCCCCTGGTCGAGCTTTGCGAGATGGTCTGTTCGGTCGTAGGCAAATTCTCGTTCCGCATCGTCGTGGTGAACGTAGAGGCAAAACCGCGTGCCGCTCCCGGCACTCGTATATTGGAGCATTTGCAGATCGCCGTCAGAATTGCCAAATGCAGCGATTGGCTGACGGCCAATGTGCAGATTGATACCAACGGGTTTGCCTCCCTTGTCGTCGTTGAAGTTCAGTTCCGGCAGACGCACGATCACTGGTTGGCCATCCCGCAGTTCGAACTTCGTCTTCACGCTACTGCCGATGACCTGCTCCGGGGGGATGCCATAGGCCTCAAACGCCCACGGTCGCATGAATTCGATACCACCTCCGGAGACTATGTAATTCTTAAAACCGTTGGCTTTCAGGTACGCCAGCACTTCGAGCATCGGTTGGTAGGTCATGTCGAGAAACCGCTTGCCGGTTGTCGGATGCCTGGCAGTGACGATCCAGTCTTTCACGATTGACTCGAACTCCACCGTGGTCATTCCCGTGTGCGTGGCCATGAACAGTTCCATGATCGCACGCTCGCCACCTGCAGCGGCCGTTTTCAAATCACCTTTGAGCAACGAGGCAAACGGTTCCTTGTGTGCCCACTCTGGATGCTGGGGAGCGAGAGCTTTCACGCGGTCGAGGGCGAAGTAGAGTTGCACGGGGACTGGCTTCTCACACCAGAGCGTGCCGTCGTTATCAAATGTTGCGATACGTTCCCAGGCTGGCACAAATTCCGGCGACCCTTCTTTCGTCACTTTTTCAACAAAAGCAATGATCGATTTCTTTGCGGGACCGTCGTTCCATGATGGCAGTGGATCAGCGGCACGGGAGGCGGAAGTCAGTAAAGTGATCGCGACGAAGAACGCGGCCGTGAGAGGCGATGGAATCCGTAGAGTCATTTGGCACCTGCTAAAATCTCGCCTGGGAATCGAGACATTCCTGTTTTCAAAACTGTGGGAATTTCAAATCGGTCGGAACTGTCAGAAAAAAACGCCAGCCGGGACGGATCCCGGCCGGCGCTTTACTCCATCATGCGCTACTTCGAATGTGGTTGCTTCAGCGTTTCCATCACTTCATCGAGATTGAAGCTGGCCGCTTTTTGTCGCTGCGGATAGTCCCGGAATGTCATCAGGAACTGGCCGACATATTCCTGTGCTGGAACGAGCAAAAACACATGATCGATCAGCCAGTCGTAATAGGTATTCGAGGTGACGTCGGCACGCTCATAGGGATCCGTGCGCAGGTTGAAGATTTTTGGAACTCGCAGACTCACGAACGGTTCTGCCCAGATCCGTAGCGTCCCTTGAACTCGCTGCTCCATGAACACAATTTTCCAGTTGTCATAGCGCAAGGCAGTCAGTTGCTGGTCATCATTGCAATACAAGAACGATTCGCGCGGGCTTTTGTCAACTTGCCCGGTCAGGTAGGGAACGAGGTTGTAACCATCGAGATGAACCTTGTAAGTCGTATCACCCACCTTGTAGCCCTTGAGCAGCTTTTCTTTCACGTCGCCATCACCTGCCATTGCCAGAATTGTTGGCAACCAGTCGTGGTGCGCCGCCATCTGGTTCGACACACTGCCCGGTTTAATCTTGCCTGGCCAACGGACCATACAGGGGACGCGATAGGCCCCTTCCCAGTTAGTGTTTTTCTCGCTACGGAATGGGGTCATCGCTCCATCGGGCCACGAGTTCATATGCGGGCCGTTGTCGGTGCTGTACATGACAAACGTATTATCCGCAATACCTGCGTCATCAATGGCTTTCAGGACCGTGCCGACGTTTTTGTCATGATCAATCATCACGTCGTGGTACTCGTTTTGCCAGCGGCCAGACTGTCCTCTGCTCTCGGCCTTGACGTGTGAGCGAAAGTGCATGTGAGTAAAGTTGACCCATGCGAAGAAGGGCTTGCCAGCCTTCGCTTGCCGCTTGATGAAGTCGACCGAGCGATCCGCAATATCATCGTCGATGGTCTCCATTCGCTTCCGGGTCAGCGGGCCGGTGTCTTTGATGATCTGCTTGCCAACCTTGCCGAAGCGTGGATCAACGGTTTCGTCATCCTTGTCACTGGCTTTGCAATCCATCACTCCGCGCGGACCAAATCTGGCTCGAAACGCAGGATCTTTCGGGTAGTCTGGTAGCTCTGGCTCTTCTTCAGCGTTCAAGTGATACAGGTTGCCGTAGAACTCGTCGAACCCGTGAACCGTTGGCAGAAACTCGTTCCGATCGCCGAGATGGTTCTTGCCGATTTGCGCAGTAGCATAGCCAAGCGGTTTGAGCAGTTCCGCGATGGTCGGATCTTCTTTCCGCAGCCCGAGCGTTGCCGCCGGCAGGCCGACCTTGGTCATCCCTGTTCGCATTCCATGCTGACCTGTGAGGAACGACGCCCGACCAGCCGTGCAACTTTGCTCGGCATAATAGTCGGTGAACATCATTCCTTCCCTGGCGACTCGGTCGATGTTGGGTGTACGGTAGCCCATCAATCCATGTGTGTAGGCACTGATGTTCGACTGCCCGACATCGTCGCCCCAGATAATGACGATGTTCGGCTTCTTGCCAGCCTGAGTTGCCTTCTCGACTTGAACGAGTGTGGCGGCGTTGGCCTCTGCGACCGCGTCAGCCAATGCTAACTTGCGATCAACGATTGAGTCACTGCACGACGCCTGAGCGGTCGGAGCAGGCGAGATTGTTGTCGTGGAGTTGCCACTGGCAGTTCGAGTCCCATCAGCCCGAGCGGTGGTGTGCGATTCGCTGGTGGCCGCGAAAAAGCCGAGTGCGGCCCCCACTGCGACGACAGAGAATGTCGACGCAAGCCTTGAAAATGTCATGGATGTCTCCTGCAAAAAAGGATTCGAATCCGCCAGGGTAGCGGACGATGAGATATGCCTTGTCGACTGTATCGTCATTCTAAAGAATTGCAAACTTAACGACGTTTTTGTGATCGCGAGTCGCTTCGCATTGATGAATGCGATCCTTTAACGGGTTTCGCGGTCGCCAGTTCGCGATCATCCGAACAGAGAGCTTGCGACGTCGGCCCACGACCAGAGTGCGTGAAACGCCAACTCCGGCGAACTTCGTCCGGGCCAATCGCTGGAGCGATTTCCACCCGAAAGACCGCTGGAATCAGGCACCGTTAAGCGAGGCTGACGGCAGAACTAACACAAGTCTTTGGAACGATCTCGCAGCCGCCGTATCCATCAAGGGAGCGTTACCGTTGACAGGCCATTCGTCGTGTCAATCGTAGCACCAATGGTGTTGAAGTTGAACGTCGTCCCCAGTGTCTGTGTATCTCGGAACAAGCCTGTTCCATTGTCATTCGCAATGGAAAGATTTCCGAAACTCAAGTTTCCTGATGGACCGTTCATCCGCACCCCGTCGCCATTCACGCGGGTACCTGGCGTGCCAACTGTCCAGGTTCCGGCATTCACTTGAGTTCCAAGAAGCTGCGTCCCGGATGCATCAAACGTCACTTGATCGAACAGCACACCACCACCAGTTCCACCGATGACCGTACCGCCATTCATCGACTGAATGATTGTGGAATTCAATCCCCCACCCTTGATACTCAGAGCCAGGCTGCCGCCGTTTACAGATTGCAAGGTGTTGCCATCGAGCGTCAACAGCAGGTTGCCAGCGTTGCCATTATCGGCGGTCGAGATCCCGCTGGCACTTCCCGTAATCGTGTTGTTGCTGAGGTTGACGATGCGAGGTGTTGCACTGTTGTTGACGATTTCTATTCCGTCAGCCGAGATTGCCGAAACGCCACCGAGATTCAGGCCCGTTGCAGTCAGATTCGTGTCGGCACTGTGAATGCCGTCACCAGCGGTTCCGTTAATCGTACCGCCGAGAATGCTGACGATACCTGCATCGCTCAAGTTAACGCCGTCTCCCCCGACCGTATCGATCGTTACGCTCTGGAATGTTGAAGTCAGGCCGCTGGAGTTGTTCATAGACAGGCCACTCTGGCTTGATCCATTCACCGACAAACTGTTGATGTTGATTGTTCCCGAGACCGTGTCGAGTGTCGCCCCCGTCGTTGTGCTGCTGGTGGAATTGACCGAAGCGAATGTCAGATTTGTGGTCAGTGGGTCGAGGAATAATGCTGACCCGTTGGTCGTATCAACCGTTCCTCCTGTGTTGCTCAGAGAAAACGCTGTACCAAGTGCCTTGGTGTCGACATACAGGCCAGTGCCGTTATTGTTGGCGATTTCAATCGTACCGAATTTTAGATCACCCGTGGGGGCGTTCATCCGCAGTCCATCGCCATTCACGCGAGTTGCTGGTGTGCCAATCGTCCAGTTTCCGGCATTTAACTGGGTTCCGAGAAGCTGGCTTCCGGAAGTGTCAAATGTCACCTGGTCAAACAGAATTCCTCCACCTGTCCCGCCAATAACCGTACCGCCATTCATGGACTGAATGATCGTGGAATTCAATCCCCCGCCCTTAATGCTCAGAGCCAGGCTGCCGCCGTTCACCGATTGCAAGGTATTGCCGTCCAGTGTCAGCAGCAGATTGCCAGAGTTGCCATTGTCGGCGGTCGAGATCCCGCTGGCACTTCCCGTGATCGTGTTGTTGCTGAGGTTGACGGTACGCGTTGCCGCGCTGTTATTGAGAACTTCAATACCATCACCACTGATGGTGCCGTCACCGCCGATTGTGGTTCCCGTAACGGTCAGATTGGTATCGACGCTGTGAATTCCATCGCCCGTTGTACCGTCAATTGTTCCGCCCAGAATACTGAAGGTGCCCGCATCAGACAGGGTCACACCATTATGTGTCGGGGCAGTACCAATTGAACTGATCGCGACAGACTGAAACGATGTGGTTAGTCCTGCCGAGTTGGAAATATCAATCCCGCTGCCAGCCGCGTTTGTGATTGTCAGAGGATTTGTCCCATTGATCGTGCCGGCGCTGTCTTTGACGACCAAGCCGCTATCGCCAACATTCAGAATGCTGACACTTGTCAGGTTGTAAATGCTTCCCCCTTGTGAATTCGAAATCGTCACGCCGGGGCCGGCGCCACCATCGACCGTCACGTTTTGCAAGTTCACGGTCGCCCCATCCAGAGCATTGTTCAGCAGGATGCCACCGAAACCTCCCGCACCAGTAATTGTGACGTTTGTGATATCGGTAGTGCCAAAAATATCTCCGCCGACACCCAGGCTGATCGAACCGTTGATGGCCCCCGTGCTGGTGATATTTGTCAATTTGGTATTGAGCGCATCCAGTTGAACATCCGTTCCGTTGTTGCTGAACGTCGTGTTACTGATCGACGTGTTAAACGAAGGGTTGATCACGATACCGGTACCAGAGACGTTTTTGATGACCATGTCGTTGATGACTGTCCCTGAGGCACCAGGATGGCCAGAGATTCCGTTGGTAATTCCGCCTGCACCGTCGATTGCAAAGCCTTGAATCACGTTGTTGCCATAAAGTGTGATCGCATCTCCCGCAGTTGGCATCAGTGTCGGACGACCTCCCAGCCCGGACAGATGCAGAACGTAATCGCCCGGCGCGGCAAACATTATGCTGGCGAAGTCAACATTGGCAGTTCCTGTCGCACCACCGCCGATCACCTGCTGAGACCCGCCTGTCAACGAAATGGGGGAGGTGATGTTGCCATTGGCGTCGAGTAGCACAATAACGCTGCCATCTTTGAAGTCCGGTTGAGCCAGAACGGTGGCAACGTTTGAGGGATCCGATTGTGTTCCGGTTCCCGTTCCCCCTTCTTTCACGAAGTAAACGTGCAGCGGGTCGCCAACAAATCCGTCGCCGTTAGGCAACAACGGCTTGAACGTGTTAACTTCGTGGAAGTAATTGCCAATCGCCACCTGTTGACTTCGCTGGACCGGCAGAGTCATCAAGTTCTCGAAGCTCATCGGTCGGTTGCCGCCGCTGCCACCGAAGAAGTAGGTCAGTCCACCATAGACATTGGTGCCGAAGAACTGGTCATGCGAAATGTTCACATTGCCAGAAAGGTTGTTCGTGATGTAACCGCGCAGGCCCCCCTTCACCCCATTGGTGAACCCGGCGAGAGGCCCATTCCAGTTGTAATAACCTGCGTAGACTTCCGCGCGATAGTTGTGAATCTTTCGACCGACCTCAAGTTCACTCCCCATCAGTGCCACATCCATCCACTGACGATCGATACCACCTGTTCCGACCGTGGTCCCCAAAAGTGTCAATCCGCCACCACTGCTGGCCGTGGATGATTGCAGACCGGTGAATTGTTGTGTTGGGCCGATCGGAAGATAGAGGTTTCCACGACCAAACCAGGCCGATTCTGTGTAGAGCTCAAAATTCAGATTGATCTGCTGAAATAGGTTGTCGTAGCGGCTTTGGGTGAAATCGACGTATGCACCAACTCCCAGGATGGATCGGTCTGCAAACGGCAGTTGTGTCATCCAACGTTGCTGTGCTCCCAGGGTCCCGCTTGGATTCCCCGTGATGCCATTGTAATTCATCATGAACTGGCCGCTGTACAGCGTCACCTCTTCAAAGATGGAGCCTCGATGATGGAACGCTCCGACGCCAGCGTACGGCTGTTGCCCGCCAAACTGCTTTCCTTCAGTCCCCTGAAGCGAGAAATAGGTACGGCTTTCGGGGTCAAACACGTTTGCAAACCGCTCTGTGAAGAGTGGTTGAGCTTGTTGAGCAAACAGCTTTGTGGATGGCGTCGTCACGAAAACCATAGTGGCGATCAACGCCAACATGCGGCAGAGAGATTTCATAGTCAAGCTCAGTGAACGTGGAACTGCAGGGACAACAGCCAATGTTATCAGGGAAACTTCGAAGCCGTTGGGCGCACCAACAGCATCCGAGAATGCAATTCCAGTAGAAATTGCCGCTCACTCCCTTGTGCAGTCCCGTCCGTAGTAATTGGAGTCGGCTATATTCGCACTGGTGATTAGAGGTGACTGGCTATTTGAGGGGGATCGCAGAGGATGCGGCGTCTTCGAAAACGGAGTCCGGCAGAAATTGCCGAATTCCGGGAATTGGCCAGCCAAGCTTTGCAAGGTCTTTTATGGGCGGCTGAAGGCCCACAAGCCCAAAGCACAGGGCTTCAGCCCTGTGATCGAGCACACGGCAGAATTTGCGACCTGAAAGGTCGCGAGCGGTTGTCGAATCGGACGTGATTTGGCCGAAATTCTTGCGACCTTTCAGGTCGCTGAACACCGTTCTGTCCGTCAACACAGGGCTGAAGCCCTGTGCTTTGTGCTCTTGGGCCTTCAGCCCAGAAGAGTTGAAATTCCCTGTCGCAGCAACAATATTTCATGCGTTATTTTTCTGGGTAACTTCAAACGGCCGCGTGATGATGCACTTGAATCGCATCCGTGTTCGTCGTCACAATCGGCACATCCGTTACGGCCCTCTGTTAATGTTGCCAAATCGCAACACCGCATGCTGTCATTCTTCAACGTCCCTGCAAGACAGGTGCTAGGTTTCCTCTGCGTCCAAGTTGTTGCGAGCGGTATTGTCGGAACTGATGTCAGTTCTCTGATGCGTTCGCGATCTTCGCCGAGAGAGGTTCATGTTCGACTACGCTCGCCTGAAAACCGATTTACTCGCGCTCGCGATCCTCGCGATGGCGGTATTTGTCGGTTTGAGTCTGGTGAGCTTTGACCCGGCGGATCCTCCCGCTGTCGGCATCTACCCGGCTCATTCGGTCCCACTGAATCTCGCCGGGGTGTATGGAGCCAACGTCGCTCAGTCACTGTTTGCCGCGTTCGGTTGTGGGGCCTATTTTATTCTGATCGCTCTGGTTGTGACCGACATTCGGTTGTTCGCTCGCGATTCGGCTGGCGATCCCCTGCTGAAATTGATGGGGGCTGCCGTCATGTTGGCGGCAATTTGCATTTCTGCCCAGTGGGTTCTGCCTCTCCCGATTCGGGGTTCGCTGGTGGGAGCGGGTGGATACGTCGGAGCCTGGGGTTCGATCCTGCTGGACAGTAGCATCTCACGCCTGGGAAGCCTGATTCTACTCACCTCCATGTTTGTTGCCGGCCTGTTGCTCGCGGGCGAACAGCATCTCGTTCGCACGGCTCTGAGTATGGCTGTTTTGCCCGTGACAATGTGGAGTCGTCTCGCATTTGGGGCTCGACAAAAAGCGTCTCAACCGGTGACTGCTGCTTCGGCCGTTGTTGTACCTGCGCCACGCGTGACCCCTGTCACCGATCCCGCCGTCGCGCCGGATGGTGGCGTTTCCAGAGTCATCTCATCGGCACCCGTTCCGTCGAACGAATGGTATTCTTCCCTTGTCGATATTCCGGTTCCAGTCAAGTCCGCTGTTCCGGTTATCCAGGACAAACCGGCTGAGCAATCAGCGATCGAACCAGTTTCCGATGATTGTACGACCTTTACACTCGCTAGATCGG
>CAIWEX010000647.1 GCA_903911795.1 uncultured Schlesneria sp. | reverse complement strand
CATCGGAAAGACTTCTTTTCCGAAATCCTGATAATCACTCTTGGTCAGCAGGCTGATGAGGACATCGCGATTGAAGACGTAAATCCCCATATTTCCAAGACAGTCACGACCATTGCTCTTGATCCCACGGGAGTCAATCCAGGCGGGGTCAGTGCGTACAAGCTCGTCAATTTCGCGGTCCGTCTGCGGCTTTTCCAGAAAACCGCGGACTCGCCCCGTGTCATCGACTCGCATGATCCCGAATCCGCGAGCCGCTTCCCGTGTCACAGGGATCGCAGCGATCGTGGCATCTGCACCAGACTTCTTGTGCGTCTCAAGGATTTCCCGATAGTCCATCCGGTAGAGTTGGTCGCCGGAAAGGATCAGGTAGTAGTCGACGTTTTTGTCACTCAGATTGTTCAGATTCTTGCGGACAGCGTCAGCAGTTCCCTGGTACCAGGTTTCCCCTTCCATCGTTTGCTGAGCGGCAAGAATTTCAACGAATCCACCGTCGAACCGGTCGAATCGGTAGGTCTGTCGAATGTGGCGATGCAAGCTGACAGAATTGAATTGCGTCAGCAGATAAATGCGATTCAGACCGCTGTTCAAGCAGTTTGAAATCGGGATATCGATAATCCGATACTTGCCCGCCAATGGGACCGCCGGCTTGGAACGATACTGGGTCAATGGAAACAACCGAGTTCCCTTACCGCCCCCCAGCACCACCGACAGCACATTTTGCATTCCACGAGCCTCCGTCATGACTGACTTGTCACGACAAAAATGCGTTCTCAATGACTTGATATTTTTACTTTTGCAGTGACGCACTGTTCGCAGGCACCACTGACGAAGAGGATATCAACGGGCGAATCGTTTGTGGAGTATCTGACGAAGCAATCTTCCTTTTGGGAAAACACAGGAGTAGGGACATCGCTCGTTGTCCATTTTTTTCTCACAGGAATTGTTGTTCCATTCGGTACAGGTCGTACTTTCGGTACAGACATTGCTGATTAGGAAATCAGCCTGTTTGGGACGATCGTCACAATCCCATGAATTCGTCGTCTTAACCGGTATGACCGTAACAGGATACGCTCTGAAGTTTCCAGCTGGGTGGTGCCTGGTTCCTGGAAGTGCGGGCGGCGTACGTTCAAAGAATCTGTCACTGTTGTTGACATCGCGTTGCCATTTCACAACACGAACCTCTTCGTGCGGAGCAGGCTTTCTATCGCCGCTGCGAAGTCTTCGACATTTCCCGTGAACGAAGATCTTGATGCTGGCAACGTTTGCGTCGAGATCCTGTTCCCGCGCGGCTCCTCTTGTGTCCGCTTGTCGCTATTTGGCAACGCTGCGGCATATGTGATGCTTTCTGTCAACATCCGTCCCCTGCGTTAACAGTCTTCCTTGGAAAACAGCCCCATCGAAGAATGCACAAGATTTTTCATCGTCTGCTCGCCTGATCTCGTCCTGTAAAGGTGGTGAACGCCGGAACAGGAATCGCCAAACGGGGCGGGTGAGTTCCAAGGGGCTCCTGGTCGGACCAGGAGCCCTCTTTTGACTTATCGTATCGGGGCAGTGCGTTTACCAACGGACCGTCATTGAACCGGGAATCTGACGGAGTCAGGTTCACGAAATCAGTTCTGAACTGAGCCATGGAAAGCAACCGCATGAATTTTCCATCACTGACGCTTGACGAAGTCCTTGGCGACAAAATGAGCTGGTCGCCGACGTTCGAAGCGATTGAGTTACTCTCAGAGATGGAAGTGATTTTCGGCCGCGACATGACGACGCAAGATGTGTTCCTGGTTTATGGCCGCGAGCGTTTACGGGTCCTCGCTCACGAAGATGGTGATAGTGACCTCGACGTCCTGATCGTCGATCTGGATCGGAAATCGGACCAGCTTGATCGACTGCTTTCGCTCGTGCAACTCGCGAAGCAGGGATACGACTACGTCGAAGCGGAATGATCGAATTACGGTGCTGGGGCCTTGCTGCCGAAATTCAGAGTAAACGTTTCTCGCTCAGTTCTGACTTCAACTGTTTCCTGCGCCTCATTGGAAGTGACGGAAAAATAGGGCTGAAGCGACGGGTCCCGGTACGTGAGGATTTCACTTCCACTTCGCAGATCGATCATCTTCAGGATT
>CAIWEX010000646.1 GCA_903911795.1 uncultured Schlesneria sp. | reverse complement strand
TGCCTGTGTGATCGGCTGATAATACGCCACCACGGCCAAGACTTCTAACGCTTCTTGTGAGAGCCGAACTTCTTTGGGCCCCATGCCGTAAACCTTATGACGAATCCGCTCGAATTCTTCCCGCAACGTCAGTCGATACCCCCCCTCAACCATCTGAATTTCATAAGGTCGGTTTTCTGCGGCGTAAAGATGGTTCAGCTGATCGATGGCCTGGTCGACAAAATCGGCCTGAAATTCCCCCTTCAAGACCGTGGCCAATCGCTTCGCTGTGAGGGGAGGACCACCAACGAACAAGCAGGCTTCGATAATCTGACGGGGTGTCGGCGGCAGTACTGCTGCGGGAATGGAAGCCAGACTGCTGGTGGCCGTCGGTGCGGCAAGGGGTGGCATCAGTTCGGCCAGATCTTCTGCCGTGTTGGAGCGTGGTGCTGCTGACGTGGCCTCTGATAAACGAGATGACGCTAAGCGGGATGATGCAGCCCGTTGCTCGAACGAGGAGAGGCTTTGATCCTCGTCCCCAACCTCTACAGCATCTTGAACATAATCCTCAGTGAGCTCCTCTGTTGTTTCCTCTGCATCATCGTCGGACGAGTTTCCCATTTCCGAGTCCGAGGCCTCCAGTGCCGAGAGTGCCTTGAGATAAGCCTCTTCGAGTTCACTTCCACCCCAGTCTTCCAGCTCTTCCGAGCTCAATTCGCAATCATCTGCCTCGAAATCGGCACTCTCGGCATCAAACGAATCCTCGTCGTCGGCAGTTGGTAATTCATCATCCATGGAAATCGCGTCCTTCGCCTCCAGACAGCCACTCGACGTCAATATCCTCCTGCCGGAAAAACTGGTCAAGATCGATCTGATGGCATCTGCTACTGACGGCAGCAGACCTTTCGACGATCAAGAATAACAGGCCCGGCCTGCTGATCGCATCCCACTATTCTTCTTCGTCCTCTTCTTCCGGCGGTGCCGTGTGATCCCAATTCTTGACCTCCAGGATCGTTCCCAAATGCAGTTCATACTCCATCTGCCAGGGATTGATCAGCACCTTGTCACAGATCACCGTCAATTCGGGCGCCTGCTTGCTCATTCCATTGATCACTCGCAAATGAAAAGGGGGCTCACCCGCATTTTCCACGCGCGTCCGCCAATACTCACTCACCGTGCGGTACTCAATCTTCTTTTCTCCGGAAAGGATTTCCAAAAAATACTCGCGGTGAATATTCAAAACCATTTCCCCCGGTACATGCTCGTCTTCCCCCTCGTCGCAATCTTGCGCCTGATCGACGACCGATTCGTCGTCTTCCCCCTCCGATTCCGAAGGTTCGTCTTCACTGACCGACTCGATATGAGGAAGTTCGATTCCACGGACCTGTGCCGCAGCTTCAATATCGACAATTGCCCCCTCGGCTTCAGGATGATCGATCGCATCAACGACTTCACAGAATGCGAGATAGGCGGCGGCAAGGTCCCCGTTGGCCCGACTTAAAGTCCCCGACAGGTAATGCAAGTCCTCGAGCGGAAGTGCTTCGTTGGCAATCCCTTTACGGACAATCTGCTCGGCTGCGGCAACCTGACCGGCTGCAAACATCATCTCCCCCAGTTCGACGTAGTTGCACGCGTCGCAGGCGTCTGCGTCGATCGACTGCAAATAACATCGTTCTGCTTCCGCCAGATCCCCTTGATCACGATTGATGCGTGCGAGAATCGTCAGGACCGGGCCACGAAAATCGTCAGAGAACTGCGAGAGACGCGATTCCAATTGCTGCTTGGCTTCAGCGTTGCGCCCGATCCGATATTCTGCCAGAATATGAAACCAGGCCCCGTCCAAATCATGTGGATAGGCTGCCACATAACGACTGCTGAGCTCCGCAGCCAAGGCGACCTGCTGTTCTTCGTGCGCTTGCTCAATCAACATCAATTGCTTGCCATTTCGCTGTTTCGCCATCTCGTCTCTTTCCTACTGCCCCCGCAGTGTCGTTGCGGGGAAATCGACAATACCACCATCTCTGATCGCCACCCACGAATATCAATTCGCGGGTGTTTTCGATGTTCGTGTGTGGCGAGGCTTTTTGTCGGGAGTCATATTTCGATCGAGGTATTTCTGCAATTGAGTCGACCAATATTGCCCGTTGTCGGCCACGACTTGCTGAAATTCCGCATAGGTTTCCGTCGTGACCCGGATCGCACAATTCGACATTTCATCCGTCGACTCTTCGCCAAAATAGACGATT
>CAIWEX010000645.1 GCA_903911795.1 uncultured Schlesneria sp. | reverse complement strand
TCTTTAATACTAATGTCTGGAGCTCTAGGACCGTCGATCAATTTAAAATTATTACTGAAAAGCAATTGAGCTTTATCATCAGCATTCCTAAGTTGTGCAAGTGAACCTGTGGCTCCACCAATACTACGTCCGTCCGCACAAAATCTCCATCGATCACACGTCGCAAAAACACAAAATCGAATCGCCGCCAACACCCAAGGAATTCACCAATGAAATATGGCATGAACATGCTTCTCTGGACATCAGATGTCACAGAAGAACATTACCCGCTGCTGGACAATCTGAAGTCGTGGGGATTCGATGGAGTCGAACTGCCGATCTTCGAAATGGATGGGGGCAAGTTCGCCAAGCTGGGTAAGAAACTCGATTCGATCGGTCTCGGCCGTACAGCAGTGACCGTCTGTACCGACGCCGAAAACCCGATTTCGCCCGATGCAGCCATTCGCGCGGCAGGTCTGGCCCGGTTGAAGAAGGCGATCGACATGTGTGCCGCCAGCGGAGCGACTCACCTGTGTGGTCCGATCCATTCGGCATTGGGAACATTCAGCGGGGCAGGTGCCACTGCGGACGAATGGAAATGGGGCCTGGAAACCTTGACGAAAGCGGCCGATCACGCCAAGGACAATAACGTCACGCTGGTCGTGGAATACCTGAACCGGTTTGAATGTTATTTCCTTACGAACGCTGCCGACGATGCCCGTTTCTGCCGGGAAGCCAATCATCCGAACCTGAAGATGATGTACGACACCTTCCACGCCAACATTGAAGAAAAGAACCTCGCAGCGGCCATGCAGTCGTGTTGGGATCAGGTCGTTCACGTCCACATTTCTGAAAATGACCGTTCGACCCCGGGCGAAGGCCACGTCGACTGGGAAACCACGTTCCAGATGCTGAAGACGCTGAAGTACGACGGTTGGCTGATGGTGGAAGCCTTCGGCTTGGCCCTGCCAGCCCTGGCCGCCGCCACCAAGATCTGGCGCCGGATGTTCCCGAGCGAAGAATACCTGGCTCAGCATGCACTCGCCTTCATGAAACGAATGATGGCTGGTTAGGTCGGTGCGGGTCAGTGGGTTGTGAGGCCATCAAAGTGGCGATTGGGCGGTCGGGGCGGGATTGTTTGAACGTACCCACCAGTTGACAGGCGGCGATCATGTAAGGTGGCCGTCTTTTTATGGGCTGAAGGCCCAAGAGAACAAAGCACAGGGCTTCAGCCCATAAGCGACCAGAAATAGCTTGTTACGCGTGACGTTCCCGGCTTCACCTTTACGTTTTACGCAAACGCTACGGTCCCCGACGTCGCACAACCCGCGCCACATCCACATTCCCATCAACGACTTGCGTCAGTCTTAATGAATTACAGAGAATGCCATTCGGCTGGCTTGTCGCGGAAAAGGAATACGCTAAACTTCTTCTCCCGAGTCGCCGAAGGTAATTCAGCGGCAGCGATCGCCAGGAGCGAATCCGGTCGATCAGATGGCAAGGTAGCTCAGTCGGTTAGAGCACAGGCTTCATAAGCCTGGGGTCGCGGGTTCGAGTCCCGCCCTTGCTACTCTCAAAAACCCCTGTTTTGCAGGGGTTTTTGGGTTCTTTGCCCGTGTGTAGCGTTTGAAATCTTCTCAACGCACCGAGGTTCTTGCGTGGACTGAAATCCGGTCTGCTTCGAGAACTTCACGAACTAACAACGCGCGGTATCGTGTCAGCAATCACGACTCCCTCCAAGTTTTTCACCCGATGGGAATTCACACGCAGGGGACGGGGAAAATACGTCATGTTTTCGGTGGAGTGGATAAGAACCAATCGGGGACTCGAATACTCTGCTTGAAACTTGGTTCTCCAAGGCGGAAGAGGAGACCTGCGGTCGGGGGGCGGCGGGGTCGGGAGACCCGCGCCGAACACGTCGGTTGGCGGGTCTATGAGATTCGTGCCGAACAGGGCGTTGGCAATTTGGAATTGAGGCGATGGACGAAATAACGCGACAGGCGGCTCGACAGTGGACCGTAGCACAACCCGTGGTTTCCGCGTTTGTGACGTCAGTCGTACGTGATTTCTCGGCGCGCGATGATGTTCTGCAGGAAGTTGCGGTCGCGGTCATTGAATCGTACGGGCGTTACGATACATCGCGGCCGTTTGTCGCCTGGGCACTGGGAATCGCTCACAATCACGTCGGTTTGTACCTGCGCCGAATGAAGCGGGATCGGCATATTTTTGATGAGGAATCAGTCAGTCAACTGGCGGCGGCGTTCTCCGAAGTCTCTACAGAACAGTCGATGAAACTGGATCGGCTGAGTGATTGTCTGAAGGGACTCGACGGTCGGGCCAAACAGTTATGCGAATTGAGATACCAGCAGGATCTGAAGCCTGCCGCGATTGCGGATGTCGTGGGGATGACCGCCAATTCAGTGGCGAAAGCTTTACAGCGGATTCGAGATCAGTTGCGTCTCTGTATTGAGCAGCGGACAACGGAAGGTCTCTCATCATGAATCACGACGCTTTGAACCTGATCAACGGTTATCTCGACGATTGCCTCACGCCAGACCAGCAGCAATCGCTGAAAGACTGGCTGAAGGAATCCCCGGACAATGCCCGTCAGTTTGCCTCATCCGTCATGCTGCACGATCGCCTCCGCGGGGAAATGTTTGCACTGACTGCCATGTCCGGTGATTCGCGGTTCGAGTCCGTGACTGTTGATGACGGATCTGTCGATGAAGCCGTCAGTGTCGCTCGCCCCGAAGTGTCAGCCAGCGACACGCGTCGAACGTGGAGTGGCTTTCGCCCCTATTCGGTCGTGTTTGTGGCGGCCTTCTCGCTGGTCTTTGTGGCAGTCCTGTGGCGCGGAACCGGTGACAATTCGGCATCGGCATCCACGACGGAATTGAAGCGGATCATTGCTGCCAACGCAGAACCAATCGACCACACGTATCAGATCAATATGGAGAACGAAGACCCCGAAATCCGTCAGGGAGGGCGTCGACCACCTCCTCCACCGGCGGATCGCGGTCGACCGCCACATCACAGGCCGCCACATGGTCGACCTCCCGTTCCACCTCCGATGAACGGAGCCATTCTCTATGTCCGGGGAGGCCGACAATTTGTGCTGGTCCGCAAAGGTCTGGATGGACGTCTGTTCACCACGGGGTGCAATGGAAAATCGAGTTGGTCGATTGGCCCTGAAGGACCAGTACGTGTCAGCGATGATCCCAACCGATTTCGACGTGGAGTGCCCGGTCAATCACACTCGGTCCCGCTGGTCAGTATCCACGAGGGACTGGAAGGGTTACTCTCTGCCTATGACATTGAGATGCGGGAATCCCCCATTCAGGTCGGCGATGAAACCTGTCAGCAACTGATCGCGGTCCGACGAAATGCTTCACATCTGGGACCACGTAAAGTGGAAATTACGTATTCGGTACGCACAGGCCGGATTCAGGATATGGTATTTGTAGACATGCCACGGTCTCAGCAATTGCCGGTGATCATTCATCTGCAATTGATCGAAGAACGAGATCTTGGAGCGGACTTTTTCGATCATCAGGCACATCACGAATCGGGACGTTCTGTCCGCTACGAGGAGTAACTCATCATCACTTTCTGCCGAGGCAACCATTTGATGAATCTAATGCTCAGGCGCACTCTGCTCGCCATCGCCTGCCTGGTCGGAACTTCGCCCTCTGTCTTTGCCGCGGACCTGCCGGAGGTAAAACCGTCAGATCTGAAACCGATCGGAGGGAAGTGGTTTATCACAGCAGGCGACAAGCCGCTTTACTACTATCGCGACGGAGAACGCTACGTCGACTTGTTCTCGTACCACATGAAAGATTCGAACAAGGACGGCATCGACAACATTCGCCTCAGTCATGACAAGCAGTTCCTGATCATGCAGAGTCAGGGGTACCCCAATCATCCGACGGCGATCTTCCCGAACAGCGGCAACCCCAACACCATTCGAGTTCAGAACTTTACGTTCCGCCTGCCACTGGAACCGAAGCTGGCCGACAAGATCACGCGAGTCCCCATGGGCCCGATCGGAACGGCTCTGAATGGTGTCGTTTTTTTCAATCCCTTCGAAATGGAAGGAATGAACGCCGTTGAAGGATACTCGGAAGTCTGGCTGGATTCGTGCTGCGGGCACCCTCAGCAGACGGGTGTCTATCATTATCACAAGTATCCGAGTTGCGTGAAGTCGCCTTTCCCGGACGATGGCGAGCAGCATTCCCCGGTGATCGGATTTGCCTTCGACGGCTTTCCTGTTTACGGGCCGTACGAAGACAAGGATGTGATGGCAAAAGATCTGAAGGGGGCTCGGGCTCTGGATGTCTGCAACGGCCACAAGGATGACGTGCGTGGATATCACTACCATGTCACGCCAGGGCGGTTCCCGTACATCATCGGTGGCTATTCCGGGGTTGTTGAACCATCGAACAACCGGGGTCTCGGCCGAGCAGGAACGGGGGCTCTGGTTGATAACACTCAAGCGGGCGAGAACCGGATGGATAAGGCATTGGTCGCAGTCCGCCCAGGTACGGCATCGCGCGGTAAGACGCATTCCATTCAATTGGAAATGAACCCCGAGAATTCACGGCGCCGGGAACTTCCAGCGGGAAATCCGTCGTGGGTGCAGATTGGACCGTTTGAAGCCAAAAAGATTTCGCGTGAGGGAAATATCATCACGGTTGATGTTGAAATTCCGATGGATTCGCCGTTAGGGGTCCTATTCGATTGTCATGTCGAGTTTGATGCCCAGGGCAGACCGCCCATTGTTTACAAGAAAAATGATGTATTTCGCGTGGTGGAATGACCTGTTTGTCGTGGTGGAATGACCTGATTGTCGTGGTGGAATGACCTGATTGTTAAGGCAAGTTTGTATTTACCCATCGAAGACTGGTAACAGTCGTAGAATTTTAACAGACCTATCAGCCGGAACGCGCTAGCGTCCGGTTACTAGATTGAAACCAGACGCTGGTTGCAAGTTACGCAAAGCATTCAATTAGGCCCATCAACTGCTGTGCGCCAGCTCGCGGTTTTAACCGGACGCTAGCGCGTACCGGCTGATGCCTGCTTGCTGATTGCTGACCGCTGATTGCTGACACCGATACCCCGAGGAGACTCGCGTGAAACAGGTTTGCTTTTTAATCGTCGCCATCACCTGCTTGACCGGATCGAGCGTACATTCCGAAGACTGGCGACAGTTCCGTGGGCCGAATGGGGCCGCGTCGAGTGCCGACACGAACCTTCCGGAAACATGGAGCGACTCTGAAAACCTGCAATGGAAGACGGAACTCCCCGGGCCAGGATCATCCAGCCCCATCGTTGTGGGTGATCGAGTCTTTATTACGAGCTATTCCGGATACGGTGTCCCCAAATCACCGACAGGCGACTTGAAGTCACTGAAGCGACATCTGGTCTGTATCAAG
>CAIWEX010000644.1 GCA_903911795.1 uncultured Schlesneria sp. | reverse complement strand
GGATTCATTTGAGTCTCTCCTCGACCGCCAGTTATTTTCAGCCAGCCCCATCGTCACAGGACACGTACGGCAACCTGAGACATCACCCTGTTAGCAACTGCCGCGCCCAAGCCAGCCAGAAAACAACGAGCTGCAGACATTATAGGCGACAGCCCCTTAAGGGAAGATGAATTTGCCCAACGATTTCGCTCGCTGGAGCACCTTCGCTTTTCCCCTGAAATTTAAACCCCGAATGCAGGGTAAAGTTTCGCCTGAAAAACTTGTTAGATCTGAATGAGGCTATTGAGAATCCATCATCATGAAATCTCGTCCGTCATTGATACTGGCTTTTATTTTCGCGGTTGAATGCACCGGAGTGAAGTACTCGTTCGCAGATGGCCAGGAAAAACCGGCGCCGATGGACTGGTCCAACTTTCACGGCCCGCTCGGCAACGGGACATCATCAGAGAAGGGCCTGCGGCGCGAATGGCCCGCCAACGGGCCCGACGTGCTCTGGCGAGTTCCCATCAAACCGGGTTGGTCTTCACCCGTCGTTGTTGATAACGACCTGTATGTCTGTGCTACCGAAGAACCACGCGGAACGGCTGAAACTATCGCCTGTCTGAACGCCGTGACTGGTGAACAACGCTGGTCATTGACCCACGACGTCGGTCCCTATTGGGAAAAGAATATCGGTTGGGCGCGCGGCGGTTTTCGATCAACACCCTGCGTCTGGGGAGATCGACTTTACACCATCGGTGCGATTGGCCATTGCCACTGTCTTGATCGCCATTCTGGAAAGGTCCTGTGGAAGAAAAATCTCTGGGATACCTTCAATCCTTCCGGTGAGAAGGGATACTCCTTTTCGCCCATTATCGCTGAAGGGAAATTGCTGCTGTGGTACGGTGATGGAGCAAGTGATGCGAGCCGTGGACTTGACGCTGACCGGGAAACGGCAGGATTCGACGTCATCTTTCAGGCACTGGACCCTATGACGGGCGAAGTGGCCTGGACGTTTCGCGAACCTCATCGCAGGCCAGCTCGAATGGGCGAAGGTCAGACTCCTTCCATCGCAGAATTCGCTGGTGACCTGTGCGCTGTGATTTCTGCCAATTGTGAACTGAAAGCATTGCGCATTCGTGATGGGCGCGAGGTCTGGAAGTTCCCGGTTGTCCGCCCTGATGCGCGCGGAACCACGATCCCGTCTCCGCTGATCCTGGATCGCCACATCCTGAACCTGGGCGACAATGACGGATCAAGCCTGGTCACCGTCGATCGCAAGTTCCCCGAGCAACCCGCAACGACTCTTTGGAAAAAGGACCTGGAAACCTATTGTGGTGTCCATCAGTTTCGACATCACAACGGTTATCTATACGGTTTCACGGGCGAAATTCGGGGAGCAGATGAGCAAGTCGCGAGCGAATCAATGCTCAACCTGACCTGCCTGGAACTGGCAACGGGCAAAGTGATCTGGAGCGAACCCGGATACCGTGCGGGGGTCGCGCTGACCCTCGCAGATGGTCTGCTATTTGTTCGCAGCTATCAGCGACTGCGATTGATTGAAGCGAATCCCGAAGGATGCCGAGTGCGAGGGGACGTGAAGACACATGATGTCTGGAAACCGACCCTCAACCTGCTGGACTTTGTACAGCCAGTCCTTTCCAGAGGACGACTGTACGTGCGAACTCCAGCAGAGTTAATCTGCTATCAGGTCGGTCCCGGATCCGGGTTCTGATCGGAAAGACCCATCGAGTTACTTGATGCCCAGCATTCGATCGAGCGAATCGGCGGTCTGATAGACCAGCGCTTCCGGCCAGTGCTGGTACGGATGGAAGTACTCGAACGTCAGGTAGCCCTTGTAGTTGATCTTTTCGAAGGCATCGAGCACAGCGGGCCAGTTGGTGGTTCCATCAAGCAGCGGCCGGAATGATTCCAGTGAGGAATCTGTCCCTTTCTTCGTGAATTCCTTCAGATGAACGTTCTTGATTCGCTTCCCCAGAATTGGAATCCAATGCTCCGGGAACTGATATTGCATGATGTTCCCGGTGTCGAAGTGAACATGAATCCGGTCACTCTGGAAGCTGTCGACGAACTCATTCATCTCCATCGGCGTCATCAGGAAACCGTTGAAGAAGATGTTTTCCATGTTCAGATTGACCTTCAGCTTTTCCGCCGCCGGGATCAATTTGCCGATTGCTTCTTTGGCACGCGACAGACAAAGGTCATTCGCAACCGGTTCGTAATCGGTTCGCCACGGAATATGGACCGCCCCCGGAACGACCAGGACGTTTTCGGTTCCCAGGTCATGAGCGGCTTGAGCGATCAGGCCAGCCAATTCCAGCGCCCGTGCTCGCTTGGCGGGATCATGACTGGTGAACGGATACGGCCAGAACAGGAACGAACAGATCCCGCTGATCTGGATCCCGATCTTGTCCGCCATCTGACGAATGGCCGTGTACTCTTTGGTACCGGATTTCGGTGACAGGTCGTTATCAAGGTCATAATTCAGTTCGATCCCGTCGAACCCGGCTGCCTTAGCCAATTTCAGACATTGCTCGATCGACATCTTGTCGGGATAGGGAAACGCCCACTGGTTGATCGATTTCTTCATCGCGTAGCGTTTGCCTGGCTTGGCAGCAACGTCTGCGGCGGCAACCGCAGGCAATCCAAACGGCCCTTGCAGCGTTGCCACTGTTCCCGCCGCAGCTAACGCCGAACCCAGGACTGCCCGACGCGAAAAGCCCGCTGAATCATGCGAAATCGATTGATCGGCCATAATGGACTCCAGGTGTGTGAAACTCAGGAACGATTCCGCAGAATCCTACCGGTCATCCACAGACAGAGCAATTCGATCGCCGATCGATCATCGCCACCAATCCATCCGCATCATCTGTGTCCAAGTACTTCAGAGGAACCAGAAGCAAACGACCGCGACGAGTGTTGGCAAAAGCGCACCCAGCATTAGTCCCAAGGGACTGATGCCGTCTTTGCCAAAGGCCTTCGCGGACTGCAGGATTCCGACACCGGCCGGGTTCGGGCCATTGGCAATGACCGTGAGCCCACCACCCGTGACCGCACCCGCGACCAAGGCGTACTTCAGTTCAGGGCTGAGTCCTTCCACCAGTGAACCCAGGTACGTCAGTGCCGCATTGTCGGTGATTGCAGTCAGCCCCGTGGCTCCGAAAAACAACAGGGATCCATTGAGGTTCGTGATCAGCGGTCGCAGCCAATACTCCTGCAGGCTGCCGAGTGTGACCAGCCCCGCCAAAAAGAATCCAACGAGTAATCCCTCGCGCAACTTCAGGGAGTCCTGATATTCGTGCGTCGCCGTCGTCAGCCCCAGGAACAGCATGAAGACACCGAAGAACACGTCTGGATGATGAGCGAACATGACGACGGCGGCCAGAATCATCAGGTGCAGGATCGTCAACCAGACTGGCACGCGTCCGCTACGGCTTTCGGCGGGTTCGACCGACAGCAATTCTTTCCGAAAGATCAATGACATGATCGCGGTGGATGCAATGGTGCTCAACACGGCCCGCCAGCCAAAGTGTGTCAGCATAAATTGCGTATCCCAGCCCCACGTGTTTGCCACCATCAACACGGGCGGGGCCGCGAAATGAGTGAGCGTGCCACCGATGGAGACATTCACGAACAGCAGGCCCAGCGTCGCATAAGCGAGAGTTTTGCTGATCGCTTGATCGAAGTAACGACGTTTCAGCACGATCGCGAGCAACGTCATCGCTGCTGGTTCCGTAATGAACGAACCCAGAAGCGGACCGATCGCCAATGCCGACACGTAAAATGCCAATCCTTGTTTCATTGGCAATCGGCGGGCCACTGCGTTCAGGATTCCTTCGGCGAGGGCAACGACCGGACGCGTGGCAGCCACCACCATCACCACCAGGACAAACTTTGGCTCGGTGAAGTTCAAGCCCTCAATGTAATGCACCGCCTTATCAACAGAGCGTTCGATTGCCGCGATGCAGACAAACAAGACCGCCGCCCACAGGCCAAACACAACCTCTGTCTCTGCGAGGAAATGGAGCACATTTTCCGGAATTGAGCCATGCGGGTACTTGTGAGCCCAGCGGGCAAAGTATTTCACGGCAAATGTGTGCAGCACCGCCAAAATGAAGAGGGCCGTCGCAGCGATCTCGATCGAAGTCGGGTTCATGAAATTTGCCAGGTCATAGGTTTGAGGTGGCCAGGGTTCGAGCCTCTTCGCGGAGTCCCGGGGCTTCCTTCGCACAGCCTCATTCCAGACCCGGCCACCCAACCCCAGAATCAAGGGAGGTCAAAACACTTGTCAGTTTGAACTGAATTTCGGAGGAAACCCGCGAGCTTCAACAGGTGGTTTGGATGTTTCCGGCCGGTCCATTTGCTTCAGCAATTGCCACAGCATCTGGCTGCGAAGGTCTGAGTTGAGTTCATCGAGAAAGAGTTGAGCCAGCATCGGCTCGATCGGGAGCGCCGATGCGATGACATCGCAGATGTTTCCCAATGGCAATTCCACAGACATCGCCTGCTGAATCAGCCGCTGAAATTCGACGCCGGGGAACAGTTTACAGAACAGTGACGCGATCTCTTCCGCTCGCTGCAGGCGGTCGAAGTCGGGAACGGCAGGGATGAAATCCGGGCACAGTTCCAGTTCGCCGATCCGGTACGGTTGTTCAGCCGGAACTTCTCGTACTACGCGAGCTCGGGAAACGCCTCGCAGAACCAGCATGTAACGACCATCGTCCAGCTTTTCATGAGCCACAATCCGGCCCAGTCCGACGATCGGATGGATCAGAGGTAATCCATTGGGAGACGTGCCACCCGGAACCAGGAGACTCATCGCAATCAGCCGCTCGCCTTCCAGAACGTCGGCGGTCATTTGACGGTAACGAGGTTCAAAGATGTGCAGCGGCATTGTTGCATGTGGAAACAAGACAACACCAGGTAGCGGGAACAACGGTCCCTTTCCTGAAAACTGCAGCATTGAATCGGACTCCACTGCCATTACAGTAATCCTTCTTCAATCGCGATGACCTTGGGAACAAGTTCGTCTTTGAGTGACACTGTCGTTGGATACACTTCGGTATTGGCCAATAACTCCTGAAAACAGTTTTCGAAATCTGCCAGGAAGCGAGCCAGTGCGATCCCCATGTATTCCTCACCCAGCGGTGCCAGTTTTTCACGAGCGGATGTATAAAGCTTTTTGGCGCCCCCGAAATTTTCGTTGCCAAAATGAAAGAGGGCCACGGCAGCCTGAATCATCCCCTGCAGGAATTTCTTGTCGTCACCCTTGGATTCGGACCAGAGTTCTTCGAACACTTCATGACATTCGAAAAAGTCTTCTTCGTTGAACAGTCGCAGTCCTTCACGATACCGTTCCTGAAAATCGATCGTCACGCGAGAAGCTCCCGAATTCGGCTCGCCACAATGTGGGTGCTGCTGGTCACTGGATTGTCTGGCTGGATTGTCTGGTAACTGTGCCACAGACTAACAGACGCAACAATCTGTGGTCCACGAAGAATTCCTATTGGAATCATAACTTTTATGGCAAATACCGCTGCTGATGATGACCGAAAACAACGTGCCCGCAAGATCGTGCGCGTTCTGGCCAAAACCTACGCAGATGCAGTCTGCGCACTCAACCATGAATCCCCATTTCAACTGCTCGCTGCGACGATTCTCTCGGCACAATGTACGGACGAGCGAGTCAACATGGTGACGCCAGAATTATTTCGTCGCTGGCCAACAGCCCATGAACTGGCCGAAGCCGCTCAGGCGGATGTCGAGGAGGTCGTGCGATCAACGGGCTTCTTCCGGGCCAAGGCGGGGAATTTGATTGGAATGGCCAAAGGCCTGGTCGACAACCACGATGGCGAACTCCCACAGACGCTTGAGGAATTGATCGCTCTGCCAGGTGTCGGACGAAAGACTGCCAACGTTTTACTGGGAACAGCGTTTGGAATCGCCAGTGGTGTCGTGGTTGATACGCATGTCAAACGTATCAGTCAGTTACTCGGCCTGACGGATAGTGATTCCCCGGAGCAGATCGAGCGGGATCTGATGGACATGTTACCGGAAAAGGAGTGGATCAACTTTTCACACCGGTTGATTCATCACGGGCGCCAGATCTGCATTGCTCGCCGTCCCAAGTGTGCGGAATGCCCGCTGCTTACCCATTGCCAGCGCATAGGACTTCCCGATCTGACGTGACAAAAGACGGTACATCACGTCCCAAAAGGGATCGGGGACGGATGGCTATTCGCGACGCTGGGTCATGCCTTTTTGAAACTGGGTAGGATGTAGGGGGGCAATGTTACCCACATCTTTGCCCCTGGCAGTCGACACCGCGGAGGAGGAGGAATTCTTCGAGGCTGCGTCAAAGTTTGGGTGGAGGGCGCACTGGCTTTGCAGAAGCCCCCGAAGCGGAATGTGTTTATATGGGGGCGTACCCAAATCGCACCGTTTGCGTTGCGCAATGCCCGTTTTCAAATCGGAACGGGTGGCACGATCTTGGTGTCTTCGACAAGGTCGTGCTTAATTTGCGGGAGATTCCGGTCTTACGGCCCAAGTGGGCCAGCAGTTCACCCAGCCAGGGCCCTTCGGCCCTGG
>CAIWEX010000643.1 GCA_903911795.1 uncultured Schlesneria sp. | reverse complement strand
CTTCGCGTCTTTGCGCCTTTGCGTGAGCCCCTTTTCAGCTTGAGACTACCAACGAGCGGCAACTTCTGATGCCAACTTCGAAGTGGTTCGCGCGAAGTCGCCTTCAATCAGGCGATGAAACAAGCCCGGTTGAATTCCTCGGGCGGCAGAGTCATCATCCGCTTACCCCGCAGCGGCGACTTTCTTCGAACGTTGCTTGTGGGACGCTTTGTTTTCTGACCATGCGAGACTGATATGCGTCGACGTGGCTTTACTCTGATTGAATTGCTGGTGGTCATTGCCATTATTGCCGTGTTAATTGCACTGTTGCTTCCAGCCGTGCAGCAGGCACGAGAGGCGGCGCGTCGACTGGAATGTAAGGATCACCTTCGACAACTGGGAATCGCACTGCATAACTATGCCGAATCCCACGGGACGCTGCCGCCCGGTTACCTCTACCGGCCTGACGTGACCTCGTCACCGCCAAGTAACGGTGCAGGTTTTGGCTGGGGAGCAATGATCCTGCCGTTCCTGGAACAGGGGGCATTATACCAGTCCTTCAACTGGAACGTCCCGATCTACGCCGCTGCTAATCAAGTTGCTCGGGAAACTCGACTCAAGGCGTTTCTGTGTCCAACAGACAGCTTTTCTCCAGCAAACTTCGTTGAGATGGGGCCGGTACCAGAGCGATATGCGATGGCGAGCTATGTGGCCAGTTTCGGGCCACCCGATCTGGATGCGACGCAGGAAAAGCGAGACGGGATGTTCAGCCGCAACAGTCGCACGCGGCTGAGCGATGCGACAGATGGCTTGAGCCAAACTTTGATGGTTGGAGAACGAATGAACGGTCCATTCCGAAACAGTGGCGTTCATGGAAACCATTTCTCGTATGAAACGACCTGGGCCGGAGCCGTCCGCGACTGGGATGAACCCGATGACGACCACGGACATATGGCGCTCTTCCAGACGGGCCATGTTCCCAATCATCCACAAAGTGATGACCGCGATGTGTCGGCACCTCACATCGGTTTCGCAAACTTTCTGTTCGGTGATGGTTCCGTTCGCTCCGTTACCGAAAACGTCGACTTCCTTGTGTACCAAAGAATCAGTACACGAGCAGGCGGCGAAGTGGTGGGCGATTTCTGATAGACCTGTTTCGTAGGCAAGGTTTCGATTCTGCACAAGTTCTGTTGGAGACTCATGCCAATCGCCGCAGCGTGATCTTCGTTGCGATACGCTCCTCGGACCGCCACAATACGATAGCCTCTATTGGCCCCAAGCATCCAAAGCGACGTTTGGGGCCGCCTCAGGAATGGACCAGAACATGACCAACGGCACAGCGGATTTTCCTCCCCTCCCCGGCGAAGTGGTTCAGGCTTGGATCGCTGCAGGTGCCAATTACGGCATCATGCAGAATGATCCGATGGCGTACTCCATCCGAAGCCGTGTGGAACCAGCCGCAGGAGAACAGCTTGGTCTGCCTGGATTTTCGTTCAGAAAGTGGAGACTTCGAGATGGGATCACATTGAAACTTCTCGAATCGCTGCCGATTCCCCCCACACCTTTTGGCTTGTCGATCAGTTCGCACCATGGCTGCCCTGCACAGATGGGGAAGCTCAATTCGCTTGCCCGCTTTCGGGACACGCTCATCGAATTGGAACTCTGGGGTGATAGCAGAGTGACGAAGGAGCTACCTGCACTTCAGGCGCTCCATAAACTCAAATCGCTTGGCCTGTGCAGCATGGAACTGTGGGGACACACGGTCGTTCCCTACTTACAAGACTTGCCTGAATTGGTGTCGCTGAGAGTAGACGAATTGCAATTCACGATCGATGAGGCGCGAACTCTGTCGCAATTAAGCCAACTCAAGCAACTCTCCCTGGCGGTATACAAGCATGCGACCCCGGAAGCATTGGACTGTCTCGCCAGTTTGTCCCACCTGGAGAGCTTTTCATTGTTCTTGAACAAGCCGATTCCGGAACTTTCGGAATGTCTATCTCGACTGAAGTCTCTTCGCCACTTTGAAATCAACAATTCCCAACTGCTGGATGGAGTGTTTCGCAGCTTGGGTAAGCTACCGCATCTCGAAGAACTCAAGCTCATCAATGCCAATTTGATGGACGAGGATCTGCAGGATCTTTGCCAATCTCCAAGTCTGGCCAATTTGAACATTTCTGGGACTGCGGTCACTGATGATGGCATGGCTCTCCTTGCCAAACTTCCGTCCCTTAATTCGCTTGATGTCTCCAGGACCAAGGCAGGAGTTCATGCGCTGAACGCGCTCTCAACATTGACCGATCTGGAAGAACTGAACTTGGCCGAGACCAGCACGAGCAATGACGAACTGGGATGCATCGGGAAACTCGGACAACTCAGATCGCTGATCCTGTGTGCGACAATGGTTGGGGATAGCGGATTGCCGCACCTCGCAAATCTGACGCAGTTGGAATACCTCAATCTGGGCGGAACCAAAGTCACAGACGACGGACTTCCGCAACTGCTCCCACTCAAGAGCCTTCGCAAACTGGATCTTCGTCAAACCAAAGTGACGGACAACGGACTGATTCGACTGCAAGGCCTGCCCGCTTTGGAAGAGATCGATCTTGACGTCCGTGTCATGACTGACAGTGGCCTGCAGAATTATCTGAACGTCGTTCGCAAACCACGCAAGCTTTCACTTCAAAACACCGCGGTGACAGATGCCGGGTTGCTATATTTGTCAGACTGTCCCGATCTGGAAATCCTGAATCTGGCGACGACAAAGGTCAGCCATTTGCCGAAGTTCAGCCAACTGACAAATCTGACGTACTTGAATCTCTGTCATACGTGCTTGTCTCTCGAAGGGTTTGAACAACTGGCGCTGATGCACAACCTCCTGGCGCTCGACTTGAGTAACCTGCAAGTGAAGCATCCGCTCGACTCGTTGCTGAAGCTCAAGTCCTTGACGTCGCTTGGCACACTTCAGATCTACTCGTGGTCGTTGCAACCAGAAGAGATCGACGAACTGCGTCAGGCATTGCCCAACTGTAAAATCCAAAGTTGAAGTTGGCATGCAATCGAATTCACGAGACAGACAATACGCACG
>CAIWEX010000642.1 GCA_903911795.1 uncultured Schlesneria sp. | reverse complement strand
GTCGAAGGTACCAGCGATGGGAACGGGAAGTTTCCTCCCGAATAGTGCGATCTTCCATATTCACTCTCCCGAAAGTATTCGTCTTGAAAATCTCGGGGAGCGAAATGCAGAAGACATTGATTTCGAATTGGAAATGGATTTTAAACCGCATTCATCTCGAGTCTCGTTCGGGTATTACTTTGGATTTCGCAAAAATGAAGTTCCGCGGGGTGAAGTTGCGGAGTTTCAGGTGATCCAAATCATCATGCTCGATGAAGACAGACAGGATCCCGAAGTAATCGTCGCCAGGAACTTAAAAGTCATCGATGCGAAGAACAAGGAGATTGAAGGGAAACGATCCTCATTTGAACGAATTGCGTTGCCGCGGGGGCGTGGCAGCATGCGATATTCGGTAAAACTATCCAGCGATAGACTTGTGTCGGTTTCGGTGGGTGGAAAAACGTGTGCATTAGTTGTTAACGAAGATTCAAATTCGCAATTCCGTGCAGATGACTATCGAGGACCATTTGGCGTCTTCGTCGATAGTGGAATTGTCGATCTCCAAAACCCCAAATTAAGCAGGAAGTAGTGTAGTAATGCCAATTACTAGTCGAATCGATCCGGGTGCAACGCCGGGAACTTTTAAGGTCGTGGTAGACGGAAATCCGCCAGCGATGATGTGGATTAAATGGTACTCGACGACTGAAAGTTCGATTTCCGAACCTGAACTCAAAGAAACTCCGTACGATGATACGGGAGGGAATTTAGCGGTCGATGTGTTGCGAAGCCCGACGTTTCCCTATTCAACGTCGGACATCACAATGCCCGCAAACACGCGATGGGTACTGGCCATCGTATGGGTGATGGACCCCGCAAATGCGACGTTGATTCGCAGTATTTCCACGAGGGAGTTCACGACCACGACGACGACCAGTAGCAGTACTTCCAGTACATCAAGCACCAGTTCCAGCACGACACAGTCGAGTACGACAGGATCGAGTACAACAGGATCCAGCACAACTGGTTCGAGTACGACTGGTTCGAGTACGACAGGTTCCTCGACAACGTCAGGCTCGTCAGGAATGGCGACCTGGACGTGGCAGAATATGGGTGGAGTCAACCAATGGGTGCTGACAACAGCCTGTTCAAGCGGCACTGCGAGCCCGCCGGGATTTAATGGGATGATGCCCGGCGATTCTGCTCAAACGTCGTGCTCATGAATGTCTGTCAGCACCGCCGTGGTCTGCATGCGAGACTGAATCGGTTGACCGAGGTTTATCACTGCCAGCAGCGTCAGTTCTGTACGCTTGATGCGTCGCAACTGACATTGGCTGGCGGTGAACCGATGCCCGCGTGTTCATCCTGTTCGCAGTTTGAACCTTCGGGAAATCTCGTTTCGGCCATTTGCCTCGCTTATGACCTGCCACGACGTCAGGTCATCCTTGAAGAGGCTGTCGAATCGTTTGCCCGGCAGACGTTTCCCGCTCGTGAGTTAATCATCGTCAATGATACTCCCGGTCTGGTCATCGAATGCGATCTGCCGCGCGTTCGAGTGATCAACGTGGCGCCCTGCGCAACGCTCGGCGAGAAGTATAATGCGGGGATTGTGGCGGCACGCGGGAACCTGATTTGTTCCTGGGATGATGACGATATCAGCCTTCCCTGGCGGATGAGCCTGTCGGTGGAACTGCTAGGAAACGCCGACTACTTCAACCCAAAGGCGTACTGGGTCGACTACGATGGCAATCTGGTGCACGAAGTCCGGACCGGTTACGCCCACAACGCTGGCATCTTTCGAAAATCTGCCTGGGAGAAAGTCGGACGTTACAAGCCCCTGCCAGACAACTCGCAAGACGCCGTCATGGATGCCGCGCTGCAGTCGCAGGTTCCAACGGTGCTGGGTTCGGGCCGGGTCGAGCAGACTGCCTACATCTATCGCTGGGGAAATGGCCTGCATCATGGCAGCGCCGGACCGTTGCCTCAAAAGCCGATGGGGACCGGGACATTTCGACTGCGTCCACACTGGGAGAAGAACTACACGCGACAGTCTGTTTCGCTGCGTCCTTCAGCGATCCCCTGCTGGCTGACGAATCGCGATGCCCTCGCTGTTAAGCCGATGGTGGAGCATCTGATCAACTGTGACAACGTCGGTCCGATCACGATCGTTGACTGCGACTCCACTTATGGACCTTTGTTGGACTGGTACGACAATGAATGTCCGGTCAACGTCATGCGTGCCGAAAACCTGGGGAATCAGGCTCCATGGCGTTTCCTGGATACTTCCATGGATTACCTGGTGAGCGATGCTGATCTGGATCTGGGAACGGTTCCACGAGACTTCGCCACGAAGTTACGCAGCGCATTCGATCGATTTCCCAGACTCGTCAAGGCTGGCCTGTCACTCGTCATTGACGACCTTCCCGAAGAATCGCCGATCCGTGACCGCGTCGTTGCTCATGAATCGCAGTTCTGGACCAAACCGCTGGACAGTGAACATTACGATGCAGCGGTCGATACGACTCTGGCGATGTATCGGGCTGGAACAGGTTGGGGCGGCTACTCACCCGCCGTTCGGTTGGCCCCACCTTACGCAGCTCGCCATGTTCCGTGGTACCTGACGCCTGCCACCACCACCGAAGACTGGCAGCACTATCTTTCACGGTTGAATCCCGCGGGAATCGTCTGGGGGCCAGCTCTGGCAACGCAACTGGCCCGGAAATGTCCCGATGCATTGGACGAGATGTTTGTCCGGGTGCGCGATACCGACAGTGATATCAACCAGCACTGTGCGACGTTGAGACGACTGGCGAGTCAGGCAGGGGTCGTTGTTGAATTCGGGATGCGTCAAGGAGTCAGCACAACAGCGTTGTTGGCAGGGCAACCCGAACAGTTGATCACTGTCGATATGTATCACGATGCGATCGCTGAAACACTGAAAGCGATTGCGGGGGCGACTGCGTTCCGTTTCGTTCAGTCCAGCACATTGACGCTCGAACCGATCCCCTGTGATTTGCTCTTCATTGATACGCTCCATACGCGCGATCAGTTGCGGGCCGAACTGAAACGACATGCAAAGTCCTGCCGTCGTCGGATCGCGCTGCACGACACCCATACGTTTGGTGAACAGGGAGAGCATGGAGAACCGGGACTGGTTCCTGCCATCCGGGAATTTCTGGCCGAAAATCCCGAATGGTTTGTGATGTCACATGTCGTGACGAACAACGGCTTCACCGTTTTGTCGCGCGCCGAGGAAGATCGTCCCAATAAAACATGGGATTTGTTTGTGCCACGGACAGGCCCGAAATTAAGCATCGGAATGGCGTGTTACCGCGATTGGCCTGGGGTATGGGCGACGATTCAAAGCTTGCGGGTCCATCACACCGATTGCTTGCGCGAGATTGAGATCATCGTCGTCGACAATGATCCTCAAGGCCAACCCTACAGCAACGACGAGGGAAGCCACTCAGCCAAGTGCAGGGGCTTATGCGAACGGATCGGTGCCAGGTACGAACACTTTACGAAAGTTGCCGGGACGGCTGCGGCGAAGGGGCGTATTTTCGATCTGGCAACAGCTCCGGCAGTCCTGGTCATCGATTGTCATGTGCTGCTGCCAACCGGCGTGGTCCGACGTTTGATCGAATGGTTCAATACGCACCTTGGTTCGAAAGACCTTTGGCAGGGGCCGTGTATCGGCGATGGCGGAATCGATGATCTGGTTGGGACTCACTTCACTCCGAAATGGGGATCGCTGATGTATGGGCAATGGGCTGTCAATGACCGTGCCTTTCAATGCGATGATCCCTTCGAAATAGAGATGCAGGGATGCGGTCAGTTTGCCTGCCGTAAAGATGCCTGGCCCGGTTTTCATCCGCTTCTGCGAGGGTTTGGGCCTGAGGAGTTTCATCTTCACCAGCGGATCCGTCGTAACGGGGGCCGTTGTTACTGTCTTCCGTGGCTCAAGTGGTGTCATCGTTTTGGGAACCCTGACGGTACGCGACCACCAGGTTTGCATCCCGAAGAACGACTCCGCGGTCATTTGATCACATATCTCGATACAGGCGCTCCGTGCCTGGAGGCCATGCGAAAGCACTTCGTTGAAGAAGCAAAAGCAGTCACCAGCGAGCAATTCGACCGTGTTCTTGAGCAAACCCGTCGTGAGTTTTCGGCAGTCGAGTCCCCTCAGGAAGTCCGTCATTAATTTCCGCGCACGGCAAGTATCTCTGGATCGAACCGTCGAAATCCAATGAACAGTCCCCGCGAGCCCCAGTTGTTTGTTGATGAGGATTTTCGGTTCCGCCTGGGAACAATCCCGGGTGAGCCTGAAGAGTTTTTCGCGCGGTCCGACGAATCGACTACCGCTCTGGCCGAGCGAAAGCGATGGCTGACAACTGACCCGACTCGTTATGCTGCGATACTTCCCGAAGGGATCGAGATTGTCGAGGAGTTCCTTGAGCTCGTTTGTCACTGGAAGGAACTGGCCGAGGCATCGGCAGAACTGCAACGTCCAGAATTGTCGCTGTTCGAGAAGTTACTCGTTCTGGGAAGTTCAGTGGAACCAGACTTCGTGCTGCTGGTACCTCGGTCTGACGGGCAGTTTACGGTGGCCGCGGGCTGCGTCTGCTTCCCCTCAAGCTGGCGGCTGACTGACAAGCTGGGGCAGACTGTTTCCGAAGTCCACGAACCAGTACCGAATTTGAACGTGGCGCTGGGACAGCAGATCGATCGACTGCTGCAGAACTTGCGGCCGGGCAAATGCGTCATCCGAGCTAACTGGAGTGTCTGTCGGCAACCGGAGCTGAATCAACATCTGGACCGAAACCTGCCCGGGATGACGAATTCTGTCACCCTGGATCAGGCATGGCTTCGTCGCGAAGACCAGTCCCTGTTTGTATTGCCGGAAACACGAGGAATTGTATTCGGCATTCGCGTGACTCATCTCCCCTGGCAGGTCCTGCGATCCATGCCAGAAAAGGCCCGCAACGTGGCACGGACCCTGCAAACGATGCCTCCTGAGATGTTGGACTACAAGCGACTGACGATGGCCTGGGAGCAACTGGCGGGCTGGCTGACCGATTCTGATCCGTAATTTGTACGAAGCCAAAAATCGCGTGATCCGATGTCGATCCTGGCCATCATGAATCGACTATTTGATGACGGATGGGTTCCGATCAAAGTCATTTACGAATTCAGGAGCAAAATGATGGTACGACAATTTGTGATGTGCGGGCTGTTGCTGGTAGGTGTCTCGTTTATGGCCTTGGGCGATGAGAAGCACAATCACGGGCCGAAACCCGCTGCAAATGCCGGGTTAGAGAAGCTGAAAACGCTCGTTGGAACCTGGGTGACTGCAGACAAGGATGGAAAACCGACGGAAGAAGTGGTCTCGGTCATCAAATTGACGGCCGGCGGAAGTGCGATTCAGGAAACGCTGTTTCCGGGCCAGCCCCACGAGATGATTTCGATTTATACAGCCGATGGACCGGACGTGCTAATGACTCATTATTGCGTTCTGGGGAACCAGCCGCGCATGAAAGCGAGCACGAAGTCACTCACCAATACGTTGAAGTTTGAATTCGCCGGCGGGACGAATCTGGATCCAAAAAAGGATAAGCACATGCACGCCGCAACTCTGACAATCGTTGATGCCGATCATTACGAAATGGAAGGGATTGGCTGGGAAAACGGAGAGCCTGCCAAAGAGATGTGCAACGGCATGAAACTCGTTCGTAAAAAGTAGTGGACAGTCAGGCGGTCATGGAGTTGATGTTGGGTGGCCAGCGACCGTCTTTGAGATCTCGATCTGCATTAGCCGAGGCTCCTTATTGGTTATTCCCGTCTCACACTCCATTCGTTATCTGGGCCAACTTG
>CAIWEX010000641.1 GCA_903911795.1 uncultured Schlesneria sp. | reverse complement strand
GGGTGCCACGATCTTGGAGTCTGCGACAAGGTCGTGCTGAACTTGGTTTCTAACTCAATTTGCAAGCAACCTCTTCACGTCTCCGTCAAGATCCGTTCATTTTCAAGATTCGTTGAAGACACGGCCTTGTCACTGACTCCAAGACCGTGGCACCCATTCCTTATGTTGACAATCTCCCCTTATGCTGAAAACCTCAGTTTCCAGACAGATTCGTCACCACAATTACTTCTTGTACGACTTACCCGGCCAGTTGCTCCACCATTGCTGGAAGAGCTTCAATTGCGATTCTGCGAAGTGCTTCTGGCTGGCGGACAGTCGATCTGATTCGTTGAAGTGTCGTTCGTATTCGGCTTCACCGAGCAGCACCAGCAGGTACTTGTAATACAGTACCAGGTCGGGGCCTTCGTCGAATCGTGACAGCTCGGCCAAGCCTTCTTCCAGTTCTCGTGCCAGCCGTCTGGCATCAACATCGCCTGCGGCAGCCAGCTTGCAAAGTTCGATCAGATGCAGGACTTCATGGGGCAGACAATTTCCGATCCCGGTAATTGCTCCGACCGCACCGCACCGGATGAAACCGTGACAGACCTGCGTATCGACCCCTGCCATCAGCAGGACATTGCTGTCAGCATGCGTGATATGTTCAGCGGCGTAGCTCAATGCATCGGCACCACCAAATTCCTTGAAGCCGACGAGGTTCGGGAACTCGCGACGCAGGTCGAAGAACAGATCCGCTTTCGTTTCGAATCCGTAATAGGGGCTGTTGTAAATCACGGCGGGCAGATTGGGAGCAGCCCCCAGAATTCGCGCGAAGTGTGCTCGCTGCGCAGCAGGAGACGTACCACGCGACAGAACTCGGGGGATAACCATCAACCCCTTGGCTCCGACTCGTTGAGCGTGTGCGGCATGGGCTGCGGCGATCGACGGGTTCTGTGCCCCTGTTCCGACTACGACGGGGACACCCGCCTCGGTCAATTGGCGAACACCTTCCTGGCGTTGTTCATCGGTCAGTAATGGCCAGTCCCCCATTGAACCACAGTACACGACCCCGTTCATGCCCGCGGCCATCAGGGACTTGGCCTTCTTGACCAGGGCGGCAAAATTCGGTGTACCGTCGGCCTGACAGGGGGTCATCAGTGCTGGAATACAGCCCTGGAAAATGTTCGAGTTCAACGTGCTACCTCTCTTTGATGGGTTTCGTATCAATTCAGTCTGCAGACGTCGCGATCGTCAAACGCGACGGAAGTTTCAACAATGGTGTCACCAGGGCGGCTTGACCATCACAGGATGCTGAAGATCGTAGCGAACTCCGAACCGGCATACAAAACATCCGGGCGGCTCTGCTTCAATGGCTTTCGCCGTATTGCGTTGGATTTGTCACCGTCTTTGCCATTACACATTCTGTTCGGCTGCGGATTTGAGATCTTTGGCGAATTGCGTGAAGGATTCATCGAACGGCGGAATCATTCCGGCGAACAGCGGAAAGAGCGGCCCGCCGATGATTTCTGTCATGGAAAATTGCGTCCCTCCGCCAGCCAGCGCCGTCAGCGTGAATGTCCGAGTCCCCATGGCATCGCCCCATGACAAACGGTTGGGTTGATCGAATTCTTTCACTCGCAATTTGAATGTGCGATCAGGAGCGAGCTGCGAGCGAAGCTGAATCTTGCCACCCGGTGCAATCGTTCCTGTCAGTTCAACGATCGTCGAATTCCACGCGGCAAACTTGCTCGCATCCGTCAGCAGTTTCCAGATTTTCTCGGGTGATGCTGCGATGTCGATGGCGACCGCCGTTTGACGGCTGAAGAGTTTCTTGATTGTCTTTGCCTGCACGCTCTCCGACATATTGGGCTGTGTCATCGGTTCTCCAATGAAAAGATCTGCGTGTTGATACCGATTTCTGAAACCAGTCGTGACGACGACGCTGTATGGCCCTGCTTACTGGACCAGACAAGCAATTCTCGCAGCTTTAAGGCAGAAAACAACCGACAGAGATTCGATACACGAATCATTTCGGCAGCCCCGAGAACCACGTACTTGGACGGTTTTTTCCCTTACAAAGGCAACAGACCTGCTAAATCCGAATCGAGGATACTTGCAGGGGATTCAAATCAAGCAGTAGAGTCAACCGTTTACGATAGATGTTATGGCGATGCCAGTTTGCATTGGAGTGAAAACAACATGACCGTTTTGTTGCGCTGGTTACTCGTATTCGTCACGATAGTCTCAATATCGTCCGCCGTATTGGCTGAGGATGTCTCTCTGTGGGGACGTCAGCCCACCGATTGGAAAGTTGTCGCCGTTTCTGACGATGCGGTTTCGCTGACTGGTGACAAATGGAGTTATCTGATTGCCCCCGATGAAGCGACTGACTGCGAACTTTCCGCCACAGTTGTCATCAAAGAACCAGCCCGTCAATTCGGCTTTTTTGGGGACGGATGGAGTGCCTGGCCTGACCCGAAATTTGGGGATGCGGGCTTTGAGGCTGGTTTGATTCTGCATGGTCAACGAGGGGCGACTCAGGAAACGAGTTCGATCGATGCGGCCTACCGTGTTCAGATTTCGCATAAGTATCAGGTGGTCGCACTCGTCAAGTTTCCCGAAGGGGGCTACGTACGCGTGGTCCCATGCCCGATCAAACTCAACGAACCAATCAAGCTGCAAGCAATAATCCGCGACAGGCAAATTGTCGTGCGCGTCGATGGAAGCGAGAAAATCCGCTGGAACGATTCGTTTCTACCACTCGAAAAGGGGCTGTCTGGAATCGGTGTCTCCAGTCTGGCGAAAGTCAATGTCAGCAATGTGAAACTCACTTTAGCGTCGAGCGAACCGGTGATTCCGCCCTCGGCACGGACGATCAATTTTTCGGTCCGCAGATTTCTCGGAGATCGCCAGTTTGTATTCGATGGCGATGAGCCCATTCTGGAACTCCATTCCGAGAAGGATCCGAGTTGCTTTGCGAAATTGAAGCCGGGTTACAAGCCGCAATTGACATTCGATTCGCATTGGGGACTGGAGAATCAGGGGGCGTTTCCTGACGCGGCCAGTAAATGGACGGAGCCGAAAGTCAGCGGAGGTGGGGGAACTCTGACGGTCGATTGGTCTGCCCGCAATGTGAAGGATCGATTCACCACTCGCAGCACGATGACTGTCGGATTTGATACGCGGCGCGAAATGTACACGTACCAGATCGACAGTGAACTGGAAGTCCTTCCCGGCGAACCATTTCATTTCCGATACGGCTTCGACTTCGAGCACCATACGCCGCTCGACCCATTCCGCTGGCAGTACTTGATTGCCCGACGCCGTACTGGCGAACTGTACCACCGACCGGTTTACCCAATCGATCCGGGGCCGCAATTCGACCTCGATATGACCAGTGGAACTCGCGTCTGGTATGGCCGTCACATGGAGCAGCAATACGTCGCACCAGCGGTCGAATATCTCAGTTCCCCCGGCGAAACGGGCGACCGGAAATGTCATACCGCGGTGTGTGCTGCGTTTTATGACACGGGAGTTGCTTTCGAACCGGAAACCGCGAAACCGGGAACCAAGCTGCGAGTGAAATACCGATACACGGGTGTTCCCGTCGCAGAAGCGGCAGGACTATTTGATCAGTCGAAGATCTACGAAGCCCCAATGCTCGACCCGGCGCACCATTACATTTTTGCGGATGAATGGCCGAAACTGACGTTCAGCAAGTTTGAACCTCTCAGCAAGACCTGGATTTACGGCCGTTCCCCGTTCATGACGGCGCATAACACGCGTCCCTCGTACGAACTGATGAAAGACTGCGGTGCCGGGAGCGGCTTCGCAATGAAGCTTGGTCCCGCATCCTACGGGAAGGCAAATCTGCCTGTCGGCACATCATTGACCAAAGGCCGCTGGGTTGTCACAGCGTTGATTAAGTCCGTCAACGCCCACGGACCTGGTGGGCGGATCGAATTGGAAGTGACCAAAGCCAAAGCGAGCGAACCAATCACAAAGCTTGTTCACTTTGTCGGGAACGGAAGCTTTGAGTGGAAGCGACAAGGGTTCGTCTTCGATTTGAGCGACGATGCGGGTTCGCTGGTCATCGCATTCGGAAATTCCGGGACGGGCGAGATGCTGATCACGGACGTTGATTTTCGGAAACTCGGTGATACCGAGACATTGGCGGACGGAGTCGCCGCGATGCCAAATGCGACTCCGCCTGCATTTGGAAATGCACCTGCAGGAGCGATTGCCGACTTTCGGATGCAGGAAGGGACTGGAAACTTCGTCTTGAACTACGCAACCGGGCCACTCGGTCACCTTGACCTGGCGAATATTGACTGGGTTGTTGATTCCGGTCGCCACGCTCTTCGATTTGCCGAGAATCACACTGGTCGCAAGAATTACCGGTTGGACAGCAATCTGGCTCGTAGCTACCTGGGGCACCCCGGCTATGCCGGAAAAGAGACCCTGCCCGTCGCTCTGACCGGCTTCCACGGCGGCGGAAGCCCGATGAAGGGATTGACTCTTGCCTGCTGGATTAAACCCGCTGCAGAGATGGGAAAGAGTCCGCACGGGGGCAAAGGCGACATTCTCGGTTACGGAGCCCGACGATTCATTCTCGGCTTACAAGGGCAGGTGGCACCATACCAGTTAACGACCCGGATCAACGTCAATGACTCGTTCACATCCGAAGCAAAAGTCCCAGCGGACCAATGGTCGCATGTCGCCATGACTGCCGAGCCATCAGAAGGCCAGTGGCGTGTTCGCCTTTATCTGAACGGTCAAACGGTTGCCGAAGGTGTCACCCGGAAGTTTCCTGCGGACTCCGTGATTCCCCCGTCGCTGATCCTGGGGGCTGAGATCTTCTACCTGCATGATGCTTATTATCGTGGTCTGATTGGTCAGACGTACGTTTTTGACAAAGCTCTGTCTGCAACTGAGATTTCGAATCTGGCACGCTAAACTGCATCATTCCTGTCCTGGCAGCTCCTGCAGCGCAGCGAGCGTGTCCGCCTATGTTCGCTGCGTTTCACGCGGTAGCATCGTAGTGTCGACCGATATTGAAATTTGACCAACGATGAAAGTCCTGAGTGTCTGATCCCGTCGCCGTTTTGAATCGACTTCGCCCGTCAGAGTCTGGCACGTGGCACGACTCACTGTCCGCTGCAATCCGTGATGCGGAAGTGTTGCTGCGACGACTGGACTTACCGACGGAGTTGCTACAATCAGCCCGCGATGCTGCAGTGCAGTTTCCGGTGATGGTGCCAGAGAGCTATCTGCAGCGGATGCAGGCGGGCGACCCACGTGATCCTTTGCTGCTTCAGGTTCTGCCGCTCGGTGCCGAGTCACACGACGTTCCGGGGTTTGTTGACGACGCCGTTGACGATCTCGGTGCGCGAACTGCCCCGGGATTGCTGCATAAGTATCACGGCCGCGCCCTGATGATCATGACGGGAGCCTGTGCCGTTCACTGTCGCTATTGTTTTCGTCGTCACTACCCGTATTCAGAAGAACCAAAAACGCTCGAGCAATGGGCTCCGGCCCTGCAGGCCATCGCTGCAGACGAAACCATTCACGAAGTTCTACTGAGTGGTGGCGATCCCTTGATGCTGACCGATCACCGCCTGCAGGAATTGATCCAGAAGCTGGCCGCAATTCCACACCTGCGTCGTCTGAGAATCCACAGTCGTCTCCCAATCGTCTTACCAGATCGCATCACGGATCGTCTGGTGAAGATCCTCGCGTCGACCCGACTGACCCCGTTTATGGTCATACACGCCAACCACCCGCGTGAGCTGACTGGAGACTGTGCCCAGTCTGTTCGAATGCTGGTCCGTAGCGGAATCACAACACTCAATCAGGCCGTGCTGCTGCGCGGCATTAATGACACGGTCGAAGTTCAGCACGAACTTTGCGAGCGGCTGGTCGATCTGGGAGTCGTTCCCTACTACCTGAATCAACTCGATCGAGTCCGTGGTACCGCCCATTTCGAAGTCGATGATGCCACGGGGTTGCAGATCATTGCAGAACTCAGGCAGCGGTTGCCAGGTTACGCGGTACCGCAGTTCGTTCGTGATGAGCCAGGAAGAGGTCATAAGCGGCCACTCTACGGCAGTGCGCCAGCATAATTACAATCGGGTGAGTTGGTCCGATCGAACTTGAGTGCAGACGGGACATCGATTCGAAATGGAAACTTCTGCCTTACTTGAACTCGCGCAACTCGTCATCAATGGCGACCTGGACCAGGTAACTCGGCGTCTTCGTTCGTTGCCTGCGCTGGCAACGATGGCATTACCGATTAGTAAAAAACAGGGCCAGAAGGCCGATACTTTCTTCGCCGAAATTCGACATTATATGTATGGTGGGGACACGGCACTTCACATGGCCGCGGCTGCATTTTCACGGCCGATGGCTGAACTTTTGGTGTCGCGCGGTGCCGATTGTCGAGCGAAGAATCGACGTGGCGCTGAGCCACTCCATTACGCGTCAGACGGAACGGACTCTGATTCGAACCGTCCAGCAGAAGTGATTAAGTACCTGGTGTCGGTTGGTGCAGATCCAAATGCGGTAGATAAATCGGGAGTGGCACCACTACACAGGGCCGTCCGAAAGCGATCGCACACGGCGGTCCTCGCCCTGCTGGATGCCGGCGCGAACCTGCGGCAACCAAACAAGTCAGGTTCGACGCCATTGCATCTGGCCGTTCAGACAACAGGAGCCAGCGGTAGTGGTTCGGAAGACGCTCGCCAGCAACAAGAAATGATCATCAAGCTGTTGCTGGAGCGTGGTGCAAAACTTACCGATCAGGATTCAAACGGTAAGATGGTCAAACAGGCCGCAACCAATGCCTGGATTCAGACGATGCTCGCAGAACTCTAGTGTCGGTAGGTACGCGGCAGCGGTGATTCTTCGCCGTATCAGCTCATTGAACGGCGGTTACTGTCAAATCGGCCCGAACTAGATCGACGCTGCGGTACCTGAGCATCGTTCGATAGACGCTTAACGGGTGAACCACATCGACGAGGACGACCTGATCGAAACTGGCCGTTACATCCGCCAGCGGGACCAGTGCCTCGTCTGCGATGATTTTGCCGAGCTATGCGGTAGTCAGTTCTGTCAGCACTTCTTCCCACGAATTCATTCGTTTGACGCGTGGCAGGAATCGAGAATGCCTTTTCACTTCCGATTCAATCGGCTGAAACAGGTAGAGGTTGCTGACCGTCTCAAGATACCCCAGCACTTCCAGTCGATCGTCGATGAAGTGAGTGACCCCAAGCTGCTGACAAATCGGGGCTTTCTCGCGACGCTCGCGACAAAAGTAGACGTCCGACTCAGCAATTCCCGTTCGAGAATAGAAATCGTGGTGAGCCAGCCACAACTTGGTTCGGTCTTGGGTACTCTGCCCACATTTCGAGACCAGCACGATTTGATCGAATCGCGATTGGAGCAGTTTCAGCACCTCAAACACATCGGTCACTGCGGTCGTCAGCAAGAAATTGCGGCCAAAAAAGGACGTGTCCGTCCCGTCATTCACTCGATCGATGATGACTCCGCCAACATCAACCCCTAACACTTTTTTCAATACATTCTCCAAAAACACAAACAATTCTGCGGCATCACACTGAGGCCGCATCGATACATGATATTGGCATGACACAGGCTGGTCGTCAAAGGTTCACACCAGAATTTGCTACGAGTCGGTGCCCTGGAATCCGACCAAGAACGTCAACAGGATGTGCCCGTTACTTCCATCCTCGGGTTCGAAACAGGATATTCGCCGCTGTCAACCAGACCGCGACCAGTGCCAGCATCGGCCTGAGATCGACCGCACTGGCCAGTGGGATGGAGCGTTGTAGTGATACGTAGATCATTCCGAAGCTGTAGTGCTCGAACGAGAATGATTTCAGCGTGGCGAATGCCGAAAACCGGGTGGCCAGATAAAACACCACGG
>CAIWEX010000640.1 GCA_903911795.1 uncultured Schlesneria sp. | reverse complement strand
CGAACAAGAGTGCACTTCTTACAATCCTGCGCCGCTACGAGCTAGCAACAGGTAAGCGCTGGAGCTTTCGGGATCTTCTCTCACTAATGTCATACGCGCTGGCCGGGACAGTCGCCTCCGACAGAGAAAGTGGGAACACGCCCTGCGAAGCGGCGGCGAGTCTTGTGGCGTTGCTGGATACATCAGGTCCCAGGCACCGATTGGCCAGGGCAAGTGCGCCATTTCTTCTAGTTGCGCGCGAGTATCAGCATGTCCTTTTCTCAGCGTGGTCGAAGCCTGACAAGTCACGCTTTCGGCAGGACCTCAAGGATCTCCAGCTCGAGGACGAGACAACACTAGTCGGACTACTACACTTTCTGACTATGTCACAGGTCGAATCTATACCAGGAACCGTTCGTCCTCAGCTGGCCGCGCTGAACGAGGCCCTTGATCCGGCACTCGCCGAGCCCGAGCTAGAGGTAGCGGTTAGCAGCAAGACCACCATCCAGCTTCGCGAGCTAGACACAAGGTTCAGTCACTCCGTGCGAGAAGGACTAGGATTTGTAAAACGATTTCACGTTCTTTCCCAAAACGAAGGTGATCTCCTCGAGCGGCTGGCGCAATGTGACGAACTGCTAGCTAAGTCACCGGTACTGCGTCGGAAGCCCACAGCGGCCCGCCGCCTCCAGCTCTTGCTCCGCGACTTTGCGTGTCGGTTAGTACGACGGACGTTAGGATGCCGGTGTGGTGTTGTTCGAGACAACTCTACGTTATCAGACTTCGAAAGGGTTGTTTTGGGCGACAAGGAGCTTACTCATCAGGCAGTTCGCCGTGTCAGTGAGTTGCTTCACCAGAATGACAAGTTCGTGGTAACACTGAACACGACGTTTGGCGAACCGCTACCACCGCGGACGCGCCGGGTGATACTAACGACTGCAAAACAGAAAGTGAGGCCCGCAGGAATGTCAGCAGCCGGGAGACCACGAACAGACCTGATCTTTCTGACCGTAGGTTCCGGGAGTTCAACGCAGGCGATACCCCTGACCTACGACCTGTTTCGTTCGGTGAGAGACTTACAATCGGGAATGCTAACCGCCTCTCTCTCTCGGCCGGTTATAGCTCTGCTCGATGCGACGCGTGCCCGACTCGCTGGGCGGATTGTACGAGATGAGGAGCAGCTGGACGGAGCAGAGATTCGCATCGGTTTACGTAGCGACGTTCTCTATCGAGAGCTTGACGGATTTGTGGTAAACCGAGAGGAGCAACAATGACGCTGGAAACCTTCCTGATCGCACCGTGGAAAGAATCACATCCGCTGTATCGCACGATGTCCATCGGTATTACGCCAGCACCTGAGTTTGCGACAGCAGAGGCGCTGCTTGCGTCAACCTACAGAGCGGTAGGGTTTTCAGGGCACGCGGAGACCGACGTCCCTGAATGGGGTCGCAAATTGGATAGGGCTGCGGCAAACAAAAGAAGATTTCCGGGAACGCAGATCGAGCAGGAAACATGGCGAACAATCTTGCACAGTGCACTCGAAAGTCCCAGGCAGCCCCAGCAGTCCGCGCGCCGCTTCCTGCAGCTATGCCCGGTTGTACCGGAAGCGTGCCTGTACTCTGGGTCCGCGAGACCAACGGCAAAGTCTTGGGATCCTGGAGCTCTGATCCGTCGGATGATCCGTGTAGGATCACCATCGTTGCCTCAGGCAGAAAAGGTTTGGACAAACCTCTTTGAGTCGCTGTCGGTGACAGGCGCCGACGACATATGGGCTCGGTGGCTTCAGGGAGAGTTTTCGTTACGAAGGTTGCCAGCTGTCGAATGGGCGCAATCCTCCATCAGTGAAGAGCAGGGATTTCCTGACTCTGACAAAGACGGAATGCGGTATCCCGCCCACACCGCAGTTCGCGATCTGAACGCCGTCCTCGCTGCCAAGCCAGCAATGACGCGCCGACAGTGGGTGAGCCTTGTGGAGGCGGTGCTTCGTATTGGCGCCGTCAGCCATGTGCTATGGCTTTGCGAGGTCAACCATCGGCTGTGGCTTGAGTGCCACTCAGTGTTGACCGGAGGATCGGTGCCAGATGAGCAAGCTCTGAAGGATGCCGTGTTTAGTGCCGCGAAGCCTGCTCTGGGTTACGGAACACCAGCGCTTCCTACTATTCGGCGCATCGTATCTGGCTATCTGATGTCTCGAATCGGCGTGAATCTGTTGCTTTGGGCACTTCCCGACGACGAGCCGAACGGATCGCCTCTCTCCGGTGTTCGTGACTACCGGCGGCTTCTATCGCGAATCAAGAGAGACCGAACGCGACTCACTGCGG
>CAIWEX010000639.1 GCA_903911795.1 uncultured Schlesneria sp. | reverse complement strand
TTCCTTGCCCTTGACTTCGGATGCCGTGCTCGTGTCCACCCACGTTCCTGGCAGCTGTCCGTTCGCCCATACGGCTTCATTCAGGAGGCTGGCCGTGATGTCATTGGCTTGGGCGTTTTTCACCACGTCAGCTCCCGTTTGGGCATGTGCAGCTGAGGCAATGAGAAAACAGACCAAGACCCGGGCGAGGATAAGCGTCGCGAATGGCTTCATAAAACAAAGAGATTCTTAATGGGTGTCCGACGATCAAAAAGGTACGTCGGTTTTAGATGAATAAAAAAATCGCTCAAGCCTTTTTTGTGTCCAGGAAGCTGCGGCAAGGAACTCCCAAGCTCCGCAGGAGTCAGGCTTTCGCCGTGGCATGCAGTCGCTTCAAAACTAGCCGGATCTCTCAGGACAGCGCCAATCTTCAACACGTCTCCACTATTCTCATGCACGCCTGCGGCGCAGAAGAGTCAGTCCCACGATGGCGATCAGAAATGCCCCCGAAGGCTCCGGTACGACCACCGGAGTTCCAAAGCCGGCAAGAGTAGGATTTGAACTCAAGTCTCCGTCAAGGCCGGTGTACACGGCATTGGGAAATGTGGAACCGCCGGTGGTGGAACGAAAGCTGAGGGTGACGGCGCTGGTGTTTGCATAGGTCAGCACAAAGGCTCCCGTCGGATCATTTTCATTGGTATTGGCACCAGGACCGGTGAACGACACGCTGCTGGCAGACGTGGCTGCGGTGACGTGGTTGCCGGCGTTCCCGACTTGATAGGACTGCAGGCCATCGGCATTGAAGGCGGTCACCATTTCTGATTGGTGGGTCTCGCCATCCACATCATTGATGATCCAGTGCAGCTGTGGCACGACCACCGTTTGAGCGAAGATCCCGCCCCCCTGGTAAAAGGTCATGGTGTAATCAACTCCACCCGTACCTGCGCTGTTGGCCTGATGGAGAAATCCCAGGTCACCTGCAATGGTGGAACCCAGGGAGACATTGGGCATCAGACCGATGTAACTGTACGGCCCCACGGTGCTGGCCACCGTCACTCGCATGTCGATGGCGCTGCCGTTCACGGTTCCCACATTGAGGAAGTCCATGGTGGTGCCGGAGTAGTAGGCTCCGAGGCCGGTGTAGTTGCCATTCGTTGACTGAACGGGATCATTAAAAATCAAAGGGTTCGCCCCTTGCGAATTCAAGGTCAGCAAAAAAACGCCACAGACAAGGAGTGTCACGAAACTAGGGTTGTTGCAGTGGCTGCTTTTCATCAGGGTTGAGCGGTGTAGGAATGGTAATGGTGTAATTGTAAGAGCATTGTAAATATGGAAAATGCAATAAATGTAAAGATGTATACCCTCCTTTTATTTAGACACTCTTGGTTAATATTAACCTAAGTTAGGTAAATACCCTCGGCATGTCGCTAGCACCTCCACACTCGGGATGCCTCCCGCTCTGCTGCTGGGAGAGCCAAGTCCCACCTTCCAGATGCGAAGGATCAAACGACCCCACACCGGACCTTGATAGCACGCCAGCAATCGGGTGAGATTTCTCGGACGAACGGAGGTTCAGAAGTGGCCACAGAAACAAAAAGCTGCCAAGCATCCGGTGCATGAATGAAATAAGAACCTACGACGGCTACTTCACCTTCAAGATCCTCTCCCGGGAGAAAGCCGACCATTTGGACGACCTGTTTGCCGAGAGCGGCATCGAAGTGGACCTGGCTCTGCAATCCCTCGAGTTCTCATGGATGGGCCGGGAGCGCGAGAATGTGATCCAGAAACTCTTCATGGAAGTCGCCAAGGCCGTCGGTGAAGCCGAAGGCGAACTGCGCTGCGAAATCGACGATGACGCCGTCGATCCTCATTTCGAATTCTTCACCATCAAAGGGGGACAGCTTCTGCTGCAGCACGGCAAGCTGGTACGAGAGAGTGAACTGATTCCGCAGGTTTGATGGCTGCTTTTGCTGTCCGCTGTCTAGGCGCTGATGTTGAGCAAACCGAAGGCGAATGGTGCGCGATGCAGGGTTCGAACT
>CAIWEX010000638.1 GCA_903911795.1 uncultured Schlesneria sp. | reverse complement strand
GGTGGCCAATAGGATGGAATCGGCTCTCGCGTTCCCTGGTAGATTTTGACCGCTTCGGAATAGTAGTCGGCGGCATCATTGTTCAGTTCCGTACCACCCAGCCAGACGAGACTGACGAGTGCTCGAAGAACGAAACCGACGGCGACCGGCAGTAAGAAATCCCAGATTCCAGAACGGACTTGTGATCGCGGCTCATTGATTTCCGGACGCTTCGATGGCTTATTGGTGGTGGAACGCTCGCTGACAGACGACGTTGGTTCTGGTGGTGAAAGCAATGTCGAAGACATGGAATCAATCATTTCCTGCTGGATTATCAAAAGGGGACTAGCATTCCCGCATGTCCGTTTTTCTATCGCGAAATTTTGCTTTTGCTTCAGGATTCCGGTACTCGACGTGAATTTGCAAGACGCATCAGCCGGAACGCGCTAGCGTCCGGTTCAAGCCACATCCACAACCAGGCGTCGTACAATCTGGAACGAATCTCAAAACCAAACGTGTCAGATCACAGAACAACCGCCACATACAGCAGTCCGGCAACTACCAGTCCCAGCAGATGGCTGACGCGATCCTTCAGTGCGAACACCACGGGATCTTCAGACAATTTGCGACGCTTGGCGATAATCCAGAGGCGTGTGATCCAGTACATCAAAACAGGGCAGATGTACCACAGCGTCCAGCCATTCCGATAAAGTGCCGTACCCTGAGTGCTATTGATGTACAGTGCCATCACGAGGACAGCGAGGTAGCCACTCGTGGGACCGATACTTTCAATCATGCCAATGTCTTCGAGTCGGTAGCTGCGTCCAAACGGTTTCAGAGTTGACTCAGGGGATGAGGCGACCTCGTCAATCACAGGCTTGGCTCCTGCTGCAACAGATTCGTCGAGTAATCGTGTCAGTTCGGCGTAACGTTTGGCAAATGCCAACGACGTGAACAGGAACATTGAAAATGCCATCAACCATTCCGTCACGGGCAGATTGACGGCCGCACCACCAGCGATGACTCGTAAGGTGTAAAGTCCGGCCAGGACCATCACATCGAGAATCAGCTTGTGCTTGAGCCAGACGGAATACAGTGTCGTCAGGCACCAGTATCCACAAAGCAGCAGCAGAAACTTTACTGGCAGTGCCGTTGCAGCCACGACGAGCCCGATGCCGAGCAACGAAGTCGCCATCAGCGGCCCGACCAACAGAGGCAGTTTTCCGGAAGCGAACGGACGACGACACTTTCGCGGGTGGCGTCGATCCGCTTCAACGTCCAGCATGTCATTGAGAATGTACACGCTGGAGGCAACACACGAAAAACAGACCCAGGCCAGAAACGTCGCCAGGATCTGAGATACTGCAAACGCATGCGCCAGGATCATCGGGACGAATACCAGAATATTTTTCGCCCATTGGTGCGGCCGCAACGCCTTAGCGACATCTTTCCATGTTGTTCGACTCTGACTGAGAACGGTCAGTCGCCCCGACGTCACTCGGTTCGCCTTCGCTTGTAACCGTTGAGACTTTGAAACGAGGTACGCCTGATCGGACTCAGCGAAGATTGGCAAATCGGCTGCGCTATCACCGACGTACGCCCATGATTCGTGGTGTTCCTGCTGGCAGTACTCGTGAATAGCCGCGAACTTTCGGCTCCCTTTCAGATTCCGAATATCGTCGCTGGCCAGCACTGCGTCGAAAATCCCCAGATGCGCCGCGATGGCTTCAGCCCAGGGACGAGGGCTCGCAGTCGCCAGCACCAACGTCACTCCGTCGTGATGCTGCTGTTCGAGCAGGTTCAGAACTTCGGTCTGGTAGGGCAGGTGAGTCACATCGGGAGTGACAATCCGGGCCATCGCGGCCTTAAACGCGGCACGCCCCGTTGTCAGACTGCACAGTGCGCGCAGCAGTCCGAGCGGATGATTCTTCGCCGCTTTCACAACCGATTCGGCCAGCAAGTCGGTCTTGATCAGCGTATCATCGAGGTCGACAAACAGCACGGTCGGTGCTGCGACGCCGACATCAGGCGTTTCGATCAGGGTGCTCATAAGCGTCACAGTTTCATTTTTCGAAAAATCGATTCGGGAATAGAACAGATCAGCGCCATGATGGGACGCCAGAACCATGGGGTATAAAGGACCGTGCGACGCCGCTTGATCGCTCGTACAATGTCATTGGCGACTTTTTCCGGCGATGCAACCAAGGGGGATTTGGTATTCAACAGACCGGCCGTCATCCGCGTGGCGACGAATCCCGGTTTGATTGTCAGAACGTGGACACCTGACTTGTACAGTCGATTGCGAAGACCCTGCGTAAATGCAGTGAGTCCCGCCTTGGCGGCCCCATATGTGTAATTACTCTGCCGGCCTCGATCACCAGCGACTGACGAGATTACACCGATGAAACCACTCTTGCGTTCTTCCAGGTAAGTGGCGGCTTGCGACAGGATCGACACGGCCGAGGTGAAATTGACATCAATCACGCGACGTGCATCATCAAACGATTTTTCAGTCGCTGCTTGCGGCAACATGTCGCCGTAACAGAGCAGAACACCTTTCAATCGCCCGGAAGTTTGACGGATGCAATTCTCAAAGAATTCCGGATGGCTCGCATAATCCAAAGCGGAAAACTCTGCGACTTCCGCATTCACGTTATGACGCAGACGCAGGTCTGACGCCAACCGTGTCAGTTCTTCCTGATTCCGCCCGGCGAGAATCAATGAGTGGCCGTCCTGACTGAGACGATGTGCCAGCGCGCGAGCAATTCCAGACGTCGCCCCCAGGATCAAGACCCATCCCGATGATACCCGGTCCGTCGTCGCTTGAACCGACACCGCATTGCCGGTGGATGCTGCGGGTGCCTCAATGCTCGTTGAACTCATAGGAATCTACCTGAAGCTTGTTTTCCAGAATCTTTTTAGTGCGCGCCTGCGGAAATCGAATTGCCAACGGCCTCGGATTGATTCAGTTCCAGGCCGGTGACAATCCCCAGTCGCCGTGCCTGCGACGAGACGAATCGATTGTTGGGATCCACTCGTTCCTTCACTCGCTGGAATTCCGAAAGTCGCGGATACATCCGGGCGAAGGTGTCGGCGCTCGTCAGAGCATCTTTAGCGAGATACAACCGCCCCGAATGTTCCAGCACAATTTCGTCGAGCTGTTCGAACAGGTCGCGCGTCGCTTTCCCTCGATTCGGGAAGTCGAGCGCGAGTGTGATTCCGGGGAAGAGATACGACAGCATTCCCTGGGTCGCAGGCCCGGAGCCTTTGATGACGGCCAGAAACGAAGCCTGCCGGGATTTGGCAATTCGCTCCAGCAATTGGTGCAAACCGACGTGCGCTGTCTCTGTCGGGAAGAGTGCCTGGTACTGCACAAACCCACGCTGACCGTAGATCCGGTTCCAGTGATTGATCCCGTCCAGCGGATAGAAAAACGAATTGAAATCTACGAACTCACGTCGATCACGATTCTTGGCGTAATACAGCGTATTGAAGGCTTTGATCGACCACGGATTCAGCGCGAACGACGGAAAGTCGAACGGAATTGTTTTGGCTCGTCGACGAGGCAGCTTTAGCGGTGCGGCCGCCAGTTTTCGTGGTAAATCAGCCGCCGAAGCATCGTTCCCGAGCATGACGACACCGCGACCGAGTGAAGCGCCCTTTGCCAGACAATCGATCCACGACACCGAATAGCGATAGCTCTGATGCGTGGCCGTAAACATCTCCAGCGTCGATTCGAGATTCCTAGTTCGACGATACGTCACATCGCAATAGGCTGTTTCGACACGGCTCAACTGAATCTGAGCACTCAGGATGACACCGGTCAGCCCCATCCCGCCGACCGTGGCCCAGAAGAGATCAGGATCGTTGTCGCGAGTGCAATCGATGATGGCTCCGTCGGCAAGCAGCAGTGTCAGACGGTTGACAAAGTTTCCGAACGATCCATCGACGTGGTGATTCTTCCCGTGGACGTCGGCTGCAATCGCACCGCCCAGAGTGACGAACTTTGTTCCGGGAGTCGTAGGCAGAAACCAGCCTTGAGGCAAAAACGTCTCGATGATTTCCGCGAATGAGACACCCGCTTCACATTCGAGGACTCCAGATTCGGGATCAAACGCCAGGAACCGGTTCAGGTGCCCCATGCGCAGTACGACGCCGTCCTGTGTGAGGGTTGAATCACCGTATGAGCGTCCCAACCCGCGTGGAATCACGTTCGTTGTGTTGGACGATTGGACCGCGTTCTCAGCATCCTGCCAGCTTTCGATCGAGCGCGTTCGACATAGTTCGCGGGGATAGTTTCCCCAACCACTCAGAAGCTCTGAGGTACCTCGCAACGAATCCGCCGACATCATGAATGTCCCACGCCATCACATTTTCGCCACTGACACTATCCCTCCTAAAACCTACCACCCATTCGATTGACATGCGGGACAAACTCCCCCAAGGCCAGCGCGAAAATCTCCAGTCAAACTTGCCGCATCGTTACAGTCGGAGTTTTCGGAGTGTTCCGACGATTGACGTTTGCCAGATAGTCGTGGTTCGCTCCTGCGAACCAACGCTGCCGTTCAGAGTTCCATCGACCATTCGTCACATGGCAGCACGTCTCAAGCCCAGAGGCGACAGGGTGGCGGGGGCGCACCCGCTTCGGGAAGCCCCCGGACAAACGCGTTCCGTTTCGGGGGCTTCTGCAAATCCAGTGCGCCCCCCACCCCCAAACTCTGGCGCGGCCTCGAAAAACGATTCCTCATCCTCCGCGGAGTCGACTCCGAGAGAAAAAGATGTGGGTAACTTGACTCCACCCGACATCCTGTCCAGCTTCAAAAAAGCATTGACCGATAGTCATGGTTCGCTCCCGCGAACCAACGCTCTGCAAAAATTCACTTGGCACGTTCTGCGACGTGCTGTTGTTTGCGAAACTCGGACGGTGTCATACCAGCAGCAGATCGGAAGGC
>CAIWEX010000637.1 GCA_903911795.1 uncultured Schlesneria sp. | reverse complement strand
GGTCTGGCGCACCGGGATACCAAACCTGAAAAGCCACGTTAGCAGAGAGACAGTTTGCGAATCGAGTACGTCAACGTGGTCCTCATGCTGGCGTAGTACGGAAATCCAATCGTCCGCGAAGCAAATCGGACTGTCGATGGTCTTTCCCTTGAGAAGTTTTGGCTGCCTCGGCCCACCGGCAACGATTGACTGAACCTTGTTTAGTATCGTCTTCCGAATCTCGCCACCAGAGCGATTCCGATCTAGGCGCGACTGCGCCTGTTGTGCGAATGGTTCGAAGCACGCATTGACGCCGTCTGGAGTCCGTTCATCTCTCAGAGCGACGGGCAGCCTGATACCCAGAATGTCCACCGCAGCCTTTGCAAACACGGACTGCCAAGGTTGTATCGCAAACGCTGCGTTCGTTCCAGGCTCCACGTGTTGCAAAGCGCGTGTTCGCAGTAGTACGATCGCGTGCCAGAACCCGTTGCCCCTGCGCGTGCGCCCTTCCGGTGCATTCTCAAGCGCTTGGACAGCGGCCAGAACCTGCTCCAGACTCGGATATCCCACGACTACCTCTGCACGAGATGTTTATCGAGATTGAATCTCATTCCCTGAATTGGCCTATTGATGACGACCATTCCCGAAGCTCGCTGGTACTCTATTGCCGCCGTTCGCGATTCTGACAAATCCCCGTCTGTCATACACTTCAACACATGCTCCGCGACACGCTGTGCTAGCAGTGGCGGGACGGCGTTTCCGACCTGGCGATACTGTCGAGCCAACGGGCCGACAAAATGGATTTTGTCCGGAAAGCCTTGCAGCCGGGCGCCCTCTCTTACGCTTATGCCCCGCAGCTGAGTTGGATGTGTAAAAGCACCTGCGCTAATGTTGTTGAAATAGGTAGTTACAGTCCTGGCGGGCATGTCCCACCGAAGGCGACCGTATGTTGTCGTGTGGTCCTTTAGCGCCACATGCCGGAAGCGATCAGGCCGAAGATGAATCGGAATCTGCCGCCAGTTGCCGCCCTGAGGAATATGTCGAATGAGTTCGAGGTTGTGCTCGGCAGTCAAATGACATACGTGATTGACGAGCCGCCGTGATCCCTTGCGCATGTCAAGCTGGTACCGGCTTGTCAGTTCTCGCTGCGACTGCTTGTATTCGACAACTTCGCGCCCTCCTCCGTTCCGAATCACGGGCAGGTCGGAGATGGCGTCCCGTACCGATACCCAACCGGGCCGATTGACTGCAACGGGAGCGAAGAGATCTGCAACATCCCCATCGACAAGCGGACGATGTGTAGGCGAGGGAAATGTTACTCGCTGACCGTGACGATTGCCGACCAAGAGCAGTCGATAGCGCAACTGAGGAACCCCGTAGTCAGCAGCGAGTAGCACCTCCGCTCCACAGCGATAGCCAATTTCGTCGAATGCGCAGAAAATATCCGTCAGCAGCCCCCGATTGTGTCGATGTAGCAGACCGGGGACGTTCTCCATGACAAACCAGTCCGGCCGCAGCTCTCCAATAATTCGCCGGAAGTGCCCGAACATCAGGTTCTTGGGATCGTTCGGATCTCTTTTTCCACGAAGACTTACACCCTGACAGTTGGGACCGCCTACGACCAATGAAACCTTCGCGACTCCACAATCGGACAGAATGCGATCCCCGGAGATGTCGGAGACATCTCCTACGAAGACCTGTGTTTCAGGATGATTGTGCCTGAACGTCGCAGCAGCGTGCTCGTCGATGTCGTTGGCGAAGATTGGATGCGCGCCAGCGGCTGTGAAGCCTACGGACAGTCCTCCCGCACCGCAGAAGAGATCGACGAACTCTACCATGTTTGTCCTTTCACCT
>CAIWEX010000636.1 GCA_903911795.1 uncultured Schlesneria sp. | reverse complement strand
GGTTCATTCAGAAGCACACCGGTTGGCCTTTCCCGCTTGAAAACGACTGAGGTCAATGAACAATCAGAAACGCCCCACGGTTTTGCCGTGGGGCCGCTAAGTTCAGATGCTGCAAAGTGCGTTACTTCATCACACGTAGTAACGGTTCCAAGACCATACCCAAACTTCCGGATAACTGGGCGGCAGCAACGCCGACGGCCGGGACGATGTATGTCATAAACGAACCAATGAAGCCACTGTCGAGCGAAAACCGACCGGGGGTCGTTTTCGTCACATGGCTAATCACTTCTTCTCGGTTCATCTCGATCAACAAATACAGCACACCCGCGACGCAGGCACCGCTGAGGCCGATGAGGCCGTACAGCAGTAATTTTTCAGGGTGGAACGGATAGCTCGTCGCAGCCAAGAGCAACAACGACGAAGTAATAATTCCAGCCCAAACCAGATTGCGGAGCTGAATAAAGAACTGCGAGACGTAGACGATCACTTGGGTGGCCGCGACTGACTCGGCCAAGTTCACCCACTCAGGTGTAGGTGTTTCTACTTTCTTAATATCTTTATTCAGAGTCTCGCCGCCAAATGCTTCGTCGACACTGAGGCTTTTGCCATAGGGAGTAATGATCCGTAAGCAGGCGGCCGCGGCTCCGGTCAGCAACATTCGAGCCTTGCGCTCCGCCCGGTGCATGTCCCGGCGCGAGGTGCCGTGGGTCAGATGTTTCGCTAACAGATTATCTAATTCCGCTGAGGCGACATCCAGATTGCGTAGCTCTTCGGGACTTCTGATATCTTCTTTCGATGCTTCCACCAGTAACCGGAGTTGATGAGCCGGGTATTGCAAATGCGATAATTCTGGCTTTTGTGTCGTGAGGTATTTGCCAAACACTTCCGCTACTTTGGCCGGGAGCTTTCCGAAGGCTCGCATGGTGGGCAAGGTGGCGATGCTCGCCAACAATGCTTTGACTTGGCGCCACATATAGTAGAGCCGAATCAGCGTGGTGGCGGAGAGTAAGAAGAGCGTGCCGAACCCGGCAAAAAACAGCCCGTCCCACATCCAACCTTCCACCGTCGGCAATGCTTGCATCCAAACCGCGATGGCATAACCACCAAGGATGATGACCGCCCCGATCACGGAGCCGGCATGTTTCACCCCGACGGCCTCGTGACTCACTTCGTCTCGCAACGAGGCATCGGATCGGCACACGGCCGTGAAGGGGTCTTCGTCCGGGTAGGGGTTTGGAACATGATAACGTTCTTCGATATGGCTCCGCTTCAATTGAAAGTAAGCCCATGCTCCAAAAGAGAGGCATACGAAACTCAACGGTACGAACGGCGACATTCCGGATGCCAAATCAGTTGTTCGCAGGAAGAACAACACGCGTCCCGTGAAGTCGCGTGCATATGCGAAACGACCCACAAACAATGCGACACTGCCGATCGTGAGCAAGTACACTAATGCGTTGAGGATGATCCACGTGAATATTTCCATTCGCGTAATCGGCGGCCCGATCCGCGGCACGACTGTTTCACCCGGCAACGCTTTGCCTCGAATCAACGAAGAGAGTCCGCGACGAAACAGCGGTTTGATCATCCCCAGCGCCATAAAGGCTGAAAGAAAGGCAATCGCGCCGAGCAAGCCATTGGACCACCATGCGTCCCATCGTCGGCATTCCGCATGCGTCCAGACGACGCACATGACTGGTGCGCTTAAGATTACCTGACCGCCGATGATGATATTTCGATAAGCGAGGTCGGGGAGTTTCAATTTCGATCCCCCCCTCCAAAACAATCGAGTGTAGGGATTCGACCAAGCATGCCAGATTAGAAATAACCAGAGAACGCCCAATGCGATGCCGACAGGTAGCATCGAACCCGGGTAATCGATCCCT
>CAIWEX010000635.1 GCA_903911795.1 uncultured Schlesneria sp. | reverse complement strand
TGAGGCGGATGCCGCCACCATCGAGATTTTGAGATTGAGTGCCACGGCGCGGCAGAGCATCGACAAACAGCCGCTCGTACCGCATCGTTTGCATGTGCTGACTCGGCTACCATCCCAAATGCGAGCCTGCTTGAATCCATCGTGTACTGGGACAGCGCCGATGCGATGGGCAGGATTGGGGATAATTGCCGAAACTGGAGCTGAAAAGTGTCCGTATTGTCAATCACTGACTCTCGAAATCAAACGCTGTGATAATTGCGGCGAGGTCAGCTTGGAAGCATGGCAGGCTGGAGCGGTGTTAGCGGGGAGTCGTCCTGCAACTTCTGAAACTGTCGACCCCGAACGTCTGCATTTGTGGCCAGGATTTCGCGTCGCAGCGAACGAAATGCAGGGCGCAAGTCGGTCGACAATCGTCGTCGATCCGGCCTCAGGCGAAATGCGAGGAACAAAATCATCCGGCGTACACCTTGATCGTCTCAGCGACTGCCCGAACTGCGGAGGGGATTTGACGAAATGGAAGAACATTGGCGGAAGCTCGTCAGTCGGACTGCCAATCGTCGCGGAAACAATGTTGGCTGAAATGCCCGAATTTCCATCAGCCTCGCGAGCTTGGTTACCAGGTCGCGGACGGCGGCTGCTCACCTTCAGCGACAGTCGACGCGAGGCGGCAAAGCTCGGGCCACAACTGGCGCAGCAACATGAGCGGCGACTAATCAGAGCAGCATGGATACGATGCGCGCTCGACAGCCCACCGATCGACGAAGCGCTGCTTCAAGACCTGAAGGCTGACATAGAATCGTTCAACCGACGGCTTGCAACGGAGGCTTTGACCGATGCGCAGCGTCGTCGCGTCGAGGGCCAGCTAGCGGATTGCATGAGTGAGCTCCTCACCGCAACTTCAGGCGGGCGATTGGAGGCGTGGGCCGATGCCGTCGGGGGGACACGAATTGTGAATGAGCTGTTGGACCGCGAAACCGCCGAACAACACCGATTCGATCAGTGGTCCCAGCAGAAGTTTGAAGAAAATGCTCGTCACGTCCGCAAGACACTCACTGTGCGACTGATGAATGAGCTCGTCAAACCATACCGTGGCTCATCTTCTCCCGAGGATATTGGTTTGCTAGAGGTGGTCTATCCCGGTTTGAATTCCGTACCCGTCCCACGAACATTTGTTGGTGGATTGCCGGACTCTAGCACTCGATCCGCTCTGACTGAATGTTGGCCCGACTTCCTTGCCGCGCTGTGCGACACGCTGCGCGAACAAGGAGCGGTAACGTTAGGTGACGACGAACTGGACGAAACATTCGGGGATGATCACGTCGGAAAAATTGGCTTGTGGTGCAGTCGCAAGGATGCTTTGTCCAATCGATTGCTACGGTTCGTCGGTGAGACGGAGCGGCAAACACGAGGTCGTTTCGCACGTGTAATACTTAAGAAGATCGGCTTGATCGACGACATTCCGGGCCAGGCTGACGAACTACTGTCGGTGGCGTTCGAGACGCTACTTGGATTGGCTGAACGAAACGAAGTCGCTTGGCTTGAATATTCTTCCGACCGGCAGACAGCCTCCCGCGGCGCCGTTCCGGGAATTCGAATAAGATTTTGCGAACTGAGCATTCGCCGTCCCAGGCAAATCTTCGTCTGCCCGCGAACTGGCTGGATATGGCCGCGCAGTGTTGCTGGCTGTGCACCGCGCGAAGGTTGTACGGACCTACGTGTAACTAACGACGATGAACTCGACCATGCTTCTCGCTGTTCCAGGGAACGGCGTGAATATCGCGAGTCAAAAGTGTTCCAAACGGCAGTCTGGGCAG
>CAIWEX010000634.1 GCA_903911795.1 uncultured Schlesneria sp. | reverse complement strand
GTGATTTCTGGCTGTTGCGGCCCGATATGACAATTGACTTTGCTTATGGAAACAGGCCAATGACGCCCCTTTGTTTTGCAGCATGGGTTTTCTTCTCCGTGATCGTGATGGCGATGCCCGCACAGGGGATTGAAATCGCCGACACGATCTATCACGGCGGACCGATAATCACTGTGGATGCTCGCCTCCCGGGTGCCGAGTCACTGGCCGTGAAAGACGGCAAGATCGTCGCTGTAGGCAGCCGTGCAGACGTTCTGCGGACAAAGGGCGAATCCACTCGAATGGTGGATCTCGAAGGAAAAATACTGGTTCCAGGGTTTATTGACGGACATAGCCATTTCATCAGCAGCCTGCAGGTCGCTTCTCAAGCCAATTGCTTCCCCCCGCCCCGGGGACCGTGTAAATCGATCTCTGATATCATCAAGTCACTGCGGGAATTGCAGCGGAAGCAAGGAATCGCGAAGGGGGAATTCGTGATTGGCTATGGCTATGACGGCGATTCCCTCACCGACAATCGGGGATTGACGGCGGCTGACCTGGATGCAGCTTTTCCTGACAATCCTGTGGTGATTCAGCATTTCTCAATGCACAGCGGAGTGTGTAATTCTCGGGCTTTACAGGTGTTCGGAATTAATCGCGACACACCAACTCCGAAGGGGGGAGTGATTCTGCGCAAGCCCGGCACGAACGAGCCTGCGGGGCCGCTGATGGAAACGGCATGGGCGATTGCGATTTCCCGGCTTCCTTCTCTGGATCGCGAGAAGGCTCTGTCGCTTTTTCCAGAAGCCCAGATGATCTATGCATCCGCGGGGGTCATCACCGCTCAGGAGGGGGCCTCGCAACCCGCCGACATCGAACTTCTCGATGAAGCTGCTAGACGCAAATTGTTGTCGATTGACGTCGTCGCCTATCCATTCGTGACCGGAGCCAACGAGGTATTTCAGAAGCATCCTCCCGAATCGTTTGGCAAATACGTCGATCGCCTTAAGCTCGGCGGGATAAAGATCACCATGGATGGTTCGCCGCAATTGCGGACGGCATACTTCACGACCCCTTATCTGACCGGAGGACCGGCGGGCGAGAAAAATTGGCATGGTGAACCTTCGTTCCCCAGGGCCGAAGCCGAAATGCTGATCAAGATGGTCTACGACCGCAATCTGCAGTTGCTGGCTCACTGTAATGGCGACGCCGCGATCGACCTGCTGCTGGAGTGCCATGAAAAAGTTGCCGCCGACCGTTTTGCAGATCGTAGGACTGTCGTAATCCACTCGCAGTTTGTGCGACCGGATCAACTGCTGAAGTATCAGGATTACAAATTCATCGCCTCGTTCTTTACTGAACACTGTTTTTATTTAAGCGAGCCCCATAGCCGTAACCGCGGAGCCTCCCAGACAGCATCCATCAGCCCGATGAAATCAGCACTTGAACTGGGCATTCGCTGTGCGAATCACACCGACTTCAGCGTCATGCCGATTGACCAGATGCTCGTCGTCTGGACTGCCGTGAACCGGGTCAATACGAACGGCGAAGTCATCGGCCCGAACGAGCGAGTCACGCCTCTGGAAGCACTGCACTCTATCACTCTAGGAGCAGCACAAATCTACCGCGAAGAGCATATCAAGGGGTCACTTTCCGTTGGCAAACTGGCCGATCTGGTCATCCTCGACGGGAATCCCCTGACGGTCGCGCCGTTGACCATCAAGGACATCAAGGTCATTGAGACAATCAAGGAAGGAAAAACAATTTATCAGCGAAGGTAGATCCGAATTCTGTTGGCTAACTTTTTTGTCCGGAACGAAGCGCGTCAGACGCTTATTTCTGATGAACGGTACGTCCGCCGACAATCGTACGCATGACCCGGATCGCTGCGATTTCTCCCGCGGGGCAGGTCAGCAAGTCACGATCTAGAATTGCCAGATCAGCTAGCATCCCCTTCTGCAAGGAACCGGTATTCGTTTCATCAAAACTCAGGTAAGCCGGCCATTGTGTCACAGTTCTCAGGGCATCCCGACGGGACAACTTCTGTTCGGGACCGTACACCTGTCCGCTAGTCGTTTGCCGATTTACTGCGATGGAGATCATCAACAGCGGATTAAAAGAGTTCATGGCGTGATTGGAATCCAGGCCAAGCATGTGATCGGCGTTCAGGCCGACGGGGACTCCGCCACGTACCCAGTCACCCAGCCCGATGAATCGTTCTGCCCATCGCGGCCCATAGACTTCCGCCAGCGTGTCGGCGTCCTTGTAATACAGATATCCCTGGGTATCAACGCAGACTCCTAATTCCCGGCACTTCTGGACAATCTCAGAAGAAGGGAAATAGGCATGAATCAACGTAAATCGCTGATGCCGGATCGATGGGTCGGACTGTGCGACCCGTTCGAGCGCCTGCAACACTCGTAGCGTCCCTTCATCGCCAGTGACATGACAACTCATCTGCCACCCGAGCTTGCTGGCTGTCGAGAAGACCGACTGCATTTCATCGACGGAATAAAATTGCTCTCCGCGATAATCCGGGTCTGTCAGTTCGTAAAACGCAATTCGCCGGGGCCCGTATGGTTCTGATAATCGGGTTGTTGCCCAATGAATGCCGCCGTCAATTGTAATTTTCAGCGGCCCCGCCTTGATCCAGTCGTCTCCCTCCCTGGGCTTCAGTCCCAGGCTGGCAATATACTTTTCGGTATTCTCAGCCGACTTTGCACTGAAACGAAAAGTTGCTGTAACGCGCGTTGTCAGATGTTCGGCCTGTTTCAGGTCCCTGTAGAAGGCCAGGTTTGCTGGATCGATCGCCCTTTCGAAAATGCTGGTGATACCGACTTCGTTATACCGCTTCAGTACTTGCTGCAGGGCACTTCGGATTTCTTCGCCCGTATGTTCGGGGCGGGGCGGGATCAACCGGCGCAGCGCCGGGCCACCTCCTCGAAGAAGACGCGGCTTACCTGACTCATCTCGCACGATTTCGCCCCCTTCCAGACGGGCATCGGGTCCCAGCAGCCCCAGCGTCTTCATCGCGAGCGTATTCAAAACGTACTTGTTGGAAACCGCATTGTAGATGACCGGGTGGGTATCACACGCCATGTCCAGTTCCGTCGGTGTGGGAAACCGCCGCTCCTTGAACCGCGTAATCTCGTTTCGAGGAACTTCGATCCAGCGTTCCTTCGGGAGTTGTCGCGCCTCGTTGCGGATCCAGTCCTGTAACTCGCCAATGCTGCTCAACTCAACGTAGGTCTGCTCCAGCAATCCACGGGCGACACCGACTGCGTGGCAATGGGATTCGATAAATCCCGGAACGACAGATTTACCTGATGCCTCAACGATCTGCGTCTGCGAATCCGCCAACCGTAATACTTCATCCCGACTGCCCACTTCGACAATCCGCCCGTCTCGAACGGCAATCGCTTCGGCCAGTCGATCCTTTGGATCCAGTGTAATTACCGATCCAATGACAATCAGATCCGCGCGTTCCGCTGCTTCAGAGAACGCGATCGTCATCTGAAGCAACGATAGTCCTGCGGCAGCCAGCGATAATCGAACGGAAGCGAACATGATGAGCCTCAAGTCTTGCGAAACACACATGCGACACTTTTTTGCCGGTATGGCTCTACAGGTGTCGCGACCTTCATCGAACGAAGTATGTCCACCAATTGCATCAGCGTCCAGCGGCGCGTTTCGGCGACTTGTCATAAGCGGGTTGGATACTCAGCATCCCTCACTGGGATCTCGCGACATATTTCGTTTCATCGTTCTCTCAATCCGCTGTTCTGCAGTCGACAGAAGGCTGATCCTGAAGAACCTGAACGGGCTCGAATCTCGACTCGCGTCACAGATCTTGTCCCATGATTCTACCTGAGATTGACTCATTGCGTGCCGACCACCTGCTCGTGCGCGTTCGCGCACAATGGAAATGGCGAGGCTGCAGTTCGTGGAGAATCCTCGGGTACATGACTTATTCTCATGCCGAAGTTTTGATCAAGTTAAGCGATTCTCGGTTACGCGAAGAGTGGAGCAGTGAACGTTAGAAAGCCAGATCACAAGCGTTCGTAGGACAATAAGCATCTCACTCTGCAGTGACAGGCAATGAGCTAAAAACAGACATGCGAGCGACGAATTTGATGCCTTTGATCACGAGGCTCGGGGGTTAAAAAAACGTTTTGAGGAAACCTGAATTGACAAACACCGTCTCGAAGAACGATGTCCCATCGGCGACACAGCAAACGACAGCATATTTGATCGTCCTGAATGGTCCCATGGAAGGAACGATGATTCCGGTCCAGGCTGGACAGAATGCAACAATCGGTCGAGCGACCAGCAATCGAATTGTTGTTTCAGATGGGGCCTGCAGTCGAAACCACTGCGAAGTCTACTTCGACGATGGTCGCTGGAAGCTGCGTGATTGTGGCAGTCGCAACGGAACGCGAGTTCACGGCGAGCCGATAACAGGCGAATTTGCACTGGGGGAAGGTCGACAGTTTCAGATTGGTAACACGTGCATATCGTTTACCTTTGAACGCGATCGAATTGCTGCCGATGAAGATACCGCGACCGAAATTCCCGTCTTCAATTCAGGCGAGATGCTGGATCAGGAAATCCAATCTCGTCCGGAAATCGTTCATCGATCGGGGACCACTCGCTACCTGCTCGAAGAAACTGAAGCGATTTCATCCCGAGACCGTGCTGGTCAGGAAGCTCAAAGACTAGTTCGTCTGGGCTTGAAAATGGGTGTGGCATCCGATGTTCGATCGCTGTCCGAGATTGTGCTGGATGGCTTGTTCGATGTTACCTCGGCTGACATCGGTGCTGTTTTGCTGCTGCCACCGAATGCGGTCATCAATCGCCCCATCCCCAGCCAGTTGGAACTTGTTGCTTACAAGTCGCTGGATGCACGACCGTTTGAGCGGATTTCTGATTATGTTTCCAGTGTGGTTCTGGATAGCCGTGTCGTGGTCGTCGCAGTTGACGTCAATGCCAACGATCACTTCAAGGCAAGCGACAGCCTGAACGCGATGCGGGCAGAAAGTATTGTTTGCGCACCAATTCGTCGTTCCGAGCGGCTGTTTGGTTTGATTCAGCTCTATTCTACCAATCCCGATAATCGATTGGATCAGGAAGATTCTGAATTTGCCTTGGCTGTTGCAGACCAGATGGGGATCATCCTCGAAGCGATTCGGGAACGACAACGCCTGTCGGTCAGTCTGGCTCGTGTCGAAACCGAAAATCACTCGTTACGAGATCAACTCCAGATCGAAACAGAGTTGGTCGGTGACAGTGATTCAATCCGCAAGTTGCGAGAAAAGATCCTGCGATTCGCACCGACAGGTGCGACGGTGCTGATTCGTGGCGAGAGTGGAGTTGGTAAAGAACTCGTCGCGAGGGCGATTCATGAGCACTCAGGTCGCAAGAGTGCGCCGTTTATCACAGTGAATTGTGCGGCTCTCAGCGAAAGTCTCCTGGAAAGCGAACTTTTTGGTCATGAAAGAGGATCTTTCACCGGTGCCATCAGCCGGAAAGTCGGAAAGTTCGAGCAAGCTCATCAGGGAACCGTGTTCCTCGACGAAGTTGGCGAAATGAGTCCTGCGATCCAGGCTAAGTTCCTGCGGGTTCTGGAACGTCACCCTTTCGAACGCGTTGGTGGTGGCACGGAGGTTCGCGTCGATGTTCGAGTCATCGCTGCAACAAATCGCGATCTTGAACAGTCTGTAAAAGCTGGTACGTTCCGTAAGGATCTCTATTTTCGCCTGCAGGTCATGGAATTGGTGGTCGAGCCGCTGCGTGATCGACGCTCTGACATCGCCATCCTGGCGAACCACTTCCTCGAACGTTTTGCCAAGAAGAGTGGACGACAGGTTCATTCGCTTTCACCCGCTGCCGCCACGGCTCTGGTCAAGTATCAATGGCCGGGCAATGTGCGAGAACTGCAGAACACCATTGAGCGTGCTGTGATCCTGTGCTCGGGCGAGACACTTGGTCCTTCGGACATTCAGCTTTCTACACTGGGGGCTGGTGACCCGCGAATGTCTGATGACGAGTCGCGTTCTTCGTTTCGACCAGTCTCTGTCGATATCATCGAGCAGGAACACATTCTGGCGATGATGAAATATACGAATTGGAATAAGTCTCAGGCTGCTCACATCCTGGGGATTGAACGCTCGACTCTGGATCGTAAGCTCAAGAAGTACGATGTCGAACGACCACGTCACTGATTGCTGCTAGTTAACCAGTTATCCGGGAAATGTCGACTGCCCACCAATCAGTTATTGCTCGATTACACGGGGCACGTGCTGCCCCCGTGCTGCCCCTTAGCCCGTACGCTCAGGACAAGATTACACATGGCACACCAGAACAGCGAACGACGTTTCCGCGCCGTTCTCGAGCACCAGTTCCAGTTCTCCGCACTGCTCACCCCCGATGGGCGGATCGAGGTTATCAGCAGTTCGGCCTTGAAAATAGCTGGCGTCAGCCATGAGGCACTCGTCGGTAAACCATTCGTGGAGGCTCCTTGGTTTCGAGGTATGCCGGATGTTCAGGAGATCTGGCGGCAGCAGTTTACTGAAGCGATAGCCGAAGGCAGTTCTCCAACTCGAAGGGAAGTTCCTTACCATCGACCTGATGGTTCGGTGCGATGGTCGATTAACACTGTGTCGGCGATCCGGAATGACGAAGGTATTGTTGAGTACCTCTTGGCTGAAGGAATTGACATTACGGAGCGGAAGCAGTCCGAGGACAACTTGAAGGAGTCCGACCGCAAAAAGGACGAGTTCCTGGCGACGTTGGCGCACGAGCTCCGCAATCCGCTCGCATCAATCCGCTACGCGGTAAAAATCGTCTCGCTCGCCCGGGGCAACCTTGATGCGGTGGATAAGGCTGTTGCCATGGTGGATCATCAAGCGGGGCATATGGCTCGACTGATTGATGATTTGATGGATTTGTCCCGCGTCAGCCGAGGAATAATCGTACTGCAGAAAATGAGGCTGTTGGTAGCGGACATCTTACAAGATGCCATAGACATAAGTCGTCCGCTGATTGATGAGCGTGGCCACGAGTTCGTTGTAATCATACCGCCCGAACCGCTCTACGTTGACGGTGACCGTACCCGGCTTGTCCAGGTACTATGTAATCTGCTGAACAATGCCGCCATTTATACGGAGAAACGAGGTCGAATCCGATTGGCAGTCGAGCAGCAGGCGAATGAAG
>CAIWEX010000633.1 GCA_903911795.1 uncultured Schlesneria sp. | reverse complement strand
GTTAATCAACTCAGTTTTCGCCTCCGGGAAATCGTAGGTATCGTGTCGAAACGTCCGGTGACCATGTGTATCACCACGAGATCATGGACGGGGCGGATGGAACCGTTATCTATGATCAGCGAGTTCGCGTTGATTTTGCCGTCGGTTCAGGAATCCGCGGCCGTTCGTACCTGACCAATCGAGAAGGCTTGCTGTTCATGTCGTCGATTGGTTGGTACGCGAATGGCAAGAGGTGGGATCTGTCGCCAGGCTATCGCCCGGAATCACACCAGCGGTTCGATCGACAGGTTTCGGATGGTTGCCTCGCTTGCCATGCCGGACGAATGAATCCCAAGGAAGGTTTGGCCAATACATATCATGCTGATCAACCATTCCTCGAAGAGTCCATCGGGTGCGAGCGATGTCATGGACCGGGTGGTTCACATGTCACTCGGCATCAACGTGGAGGTGATTTGTCACTTCCAGATTTCATTGTGAACCCGAAAACGCTGGACCTAACTCGGCAGGAGGCTGCCTGTAATCAGTGCCATTTACAGGGAACGCGCCGTATTACTCGTTATGGCCGGTCTGAGTTTGACTTCCGCCCCGGGGATGATCTGTCGGATGTCTGGGTCGTCAACCTGGGTGCTATGAAGCAGGCTGCAGAAAGAGAGTTTCCTGCTGTCACGCAGGCCCAGCAAATGCATGATAGCCAGTGTTACAAACGCAGCGGCAAAATGGTCTGCACGTCCTGCCACGATCCGCATCGAGCTGTCGTGACTGAAGACCGTTCCACATACTACGACGCGAGGTGTGCCAGTTGTCACACCTCGACTCAATCCACATGTTCCGCAACTGTGGCAGCAAGAAGTTCAAAATCTTGCATCGAATGTCATATGCCGCGTTACGCGGCTAATGATGTGCCGCATACTTCGCAGACCGATCATCGCATCGTTCGAGACAAATCGAAGCGAGAGGAATCCAAGTTATTACCGATGATTTCGATTTACAACGAAGTGGGAACAACCCTGCCGGATTGGGAGCGAGAACGAGCGACGGGAATCTTTCTGCAGGAAATCGCCACCCGGCGGTCAGATCGCCGACTCTATGCTGAAGCGCTGGCACACTTCAAATCCCTGGAACGCAGATTGCCTGATGACGTTCCGCTTCTCCTCAGCATGGGAACGGCATACCTTCAATCCGACGACCATGTCGCAGGGTTACGATGTTTTGAAGCTGTGATCACGCAACAACCGAAGAACGTGCAAGCGTTGGAATCACTGGCGCTACGTCATCACTTTTCCGGCAACCTTCAGCAGGCAAGACAGTACTACGAGCGATTGATCGAAAGCAATCCCTGGCGTGCAGAGTTCTACGGCAGGTACGCACATGTCTTGGGGCAGTTGAACGAACTTCCCGCTGCAATCCAGGCTGCCCAAAAATGTCTGGAACTGAATCCGACCTTGTCACACGTCCACATCTGGCTGGCTGAAGTTTACGATCGAAATCAGAATCCTGATCTTGCTGATCAACATCGGAAGATACACCGAAGACTCACGGAATCCGGGGTAAAGAGTCCCGAGTAATGGACCTTATCTCAGCTTTTCCATCAGGGCACTCCGAATCCGCTTCAATCGTTCAGTCTCAACGATGACAGTCCCATAGGACTTTCTCAAGTCTGCACGAGCCTGATTGTTGTCACCAAGAAGATGATGGCAAATAGCAGAGTAAACGAAGGAGTGAGGCATCCAAGGACGTCTGCGTTGAGCTCGTTCGAAAAGCTCAAGAGCCCCTTTTGGATCGCGATTATCAAGCTTGAGTTGGCCCAACCCTTGAAGCAAATCATCGACCTTCGTTTGGTGGTCCAGTTTCGTAAATAGTTGCATGTCTTCGGGCGAAACCTCGCCAGCCAGCTTCTGAATTTGCGTGTTGAGAATCCTCAACTGAAGATTCGCGTCTGCTGCCTTGTTTAACGGTGCCGACTGAACAATGAAGGAAGTCAGAATTGCGGCAGAGAGTTGGTCCAGAGGAATCAGTCCAAGCCAATCGTCCCGTTCCTCAGTCGATGGAACGGCCTTTGCATTCCATTTCTGATGGCAGATCTCTTCCACGACTTTCCTGGCAATCGTACGTGCCACCAACCAATGTCCGTCTAAAGTGAAATGAACATGTTCTGTGAACAATTCTCGACCAGGAGATCGACCTTCTGACGCATCCACAAACATCTGAACGATGTCGACAAAGTGGACGCCCTTTGCCGATGAAGTTTCCACGCTTTCTCGGGCAATGTCCCTGAAGCTATTTGGTGCACGAAATGGGGAACCGTCCAGGTCTCGAGCGGATGAATAGAACACCGCAGCATCATCGAGCCGATTCAAAGCATCCAGAGATTGTGCTTTACGAAAGGATGTCAACGCAAATTTCGGATCCAGTAATTCAGCCTGATCGAGTTCCTTCAACGCTGGACCATGTTTGTTGACTTCGACAGCTCTCCGAGCAGACTCAAGATGCCTGTCACGAATTCTGGCGTCGGTACTACCGAGTGACGAATGACTGACGATCGGGCTTTGATCATGAAGGTTTGCGACGACGCTACACACCAGGATTGGTACGTTAGCCTTTTCACAGATTTGCAAGATCGCGGTCAGATTCGCGCGGTATGTTTCTTCCGCACGTCGGCGACGTGCGCTGTCTGGAGGAACGACAATTTCATTTGACAGTCGAGTGATGAGGGCTTCGGAGGATTCTTCTGTACTTGATGTCATTCGGAAGAGGAGCTGCATTAATCGAAATCGTCGCAACTCAATCCCAATGTGACCTAACGGGAGCTTTGCGAACTCTCCACCAATTCCATAGAACTCATTGTGTCCTGCATAAACGATCACCAGATCAGGATCGGCCGAAACGGCCTGCCGCGTTATGTCAACGAGCGGAGTCGTACTTAAGCCTACGATTCCCGCATTGAGCACTTCAATCTCTTTTGAAGGGAGTTGCCGGCCCAGGATGAGTTCCAGCTGCCGAGGAAACGCCAATTCAGATGGAAACGGATATCCTTGGACAGACGATTCCCCGATCACAACCACTCGAAAGGTGGATGCTGGCTTGGGCAACTCAAACGATCGAGGTTCGGGACCACGCAAGTTGATATTCGTGTAGGCGAGATCAGCCTGCATGTTGAACGAGAAGACATTGCCCTCCCCAGCATGTGGGGACGCAATCACAAGCCGTGTGTCAGTGCCGACACCAAGACCATAAAGAACTAGTTCGGCTGATGCGACGAGCAGGGCAGGAAACAAGACGCAGAAGGTTCGAAAAACGATCTGACGACGAAACTTAGATTTGCGGGGAATTAATTCGGCGGTTGCAGAATTGGTGTTTCCTGTCGTGATGTCAATCATCGTTTTTATCCGTGGACGCCGCTGCGAGCCTATCTGTGTGCAGCTTACATAGCGTCTACAGAACCGCTTTCTGAATTCAGGATTCATTAATGCTGGAAGTTTTTTGCCTTACGATTGCGTGAGTTGAAACCTTGAGCGACGGCGAAAAGAATTGCGATCTAATGATGGTGGTGCGGTGTTTCGATGGTCGTCGGGACGGGGGCTCGGGATTCGCGTTCGTGCAGTAGTTCTTCGACCGCACGATGGCGCGATTCGACACCGGGTTGCGGATAGATTCCACCCGCCAGAATCAGTGCAGCCAGCAAGAGAACAGCAAACCGCTCTCGCGTGCGGATTTGCAGAGAAACCGCCGACGCATACTGCGTTCCCGTAAAGAGGATGAAGTAAGTTTTTACCAGCGCCACTCCATTGAGCGCCCCGGCAATCACGACTGCCACACCAATGTACGGGTAGGCTTCGACCGCACCATCGACGAGCAATTCCGTACCGATGAACCCGACGGTTCCGGGAAAACCGACGCTGGCCAGTCCCGTCAGGATAAAGCAAATCGCCAGTTCGGGGGCATGTTCGTAAAGACCGTGAAAGTGAGTCAGCGACAATCGGCCGCGCCGGGCTTCCAGTGCTCGCAATGTCAGTCCAAAGCCACCCAGCGCCATTCCGACCGACAACCATAGGCAAAGCGCACCCGTCAGCGCCATGGGAGTGACGATTTCCAGACCGACAAGTACCAGGGCCGAGTGGCTGAGAAACAGGTAACAGAACAACCGACGAGCCTCGATCTGAATCAGTGCCATTCCCGACGCGTAGACGGCTGTGAACAGCGAGGCCAGTCCAATGCTCCGCAGCATCCAGTCAGGTGCGATCGGCATGACGAGCCGAACAGCCGCATAGGCACCGGCGATCGGGGTCACGAACAGCAGTGCTGTTCCGAATGACGCGTGTTCGAACAAATCGGTCATCCAGCAATGAAAGGGGGCAATGCCACTTCGAATCAGGATGGCACCGAGCAGCGGGATCACAACCCACAGGGTATGGATCCGATCGGTCCCCTCAATTTCAGCAAATGTCCATCCAACGATCAGCAGCAGCACGAACAATGTCATGTGGATGATGTACACATGAGTTGGCTTTCCCCGTTCACGCAATTCGAGAAACGGTGGGATTGTGCCAACCGCAAGCATCCCGATGATCCCCCACGGTTCCTTGCAACTGTACATTGCCAGAATGATCGCTTCGGAAACCAGGTTCCAAGCAAACGAGAATCGTCGAATCTTCGTGTGCAACGTGGCAAGGATCACGAGAAAATAGAGGAGCGCAGCCAGTGGCAACAGAGGGGCGCTCAGTTCATCCATGATCAATAATTCGCGGCCCGCCAGGTGAGACAGCAGGTGCAGCGAGTCATCGGCTTGCTTGGCATCCAGAAAATCGAAGTCCAGCCAGGCCCCCGTGGTGGCAATCAAAGCCAGTCCCGAACACAACAATGCTCGATTGCGGGCAACGTGCGGAACCTTGACCCGACTGACCCAGACGGCACCAATCAGGCAGAACAGGATGGAGAGTTCCAGCCAGGGCAAATGCAGATCTGTCATAGGAATTCTTCCAGCGAACCGGGGGTTCCATCCGCTTCATCCGACTCGCGAGACTTGCCACCTGAAAGATAGTCAGTCCAACGTCGTTCCATTCGATCACAAAAACGAAAAACAGCAACGAACGGGGCGACGATATAGTCGTCGATCATCGCATCCAGATAACCTCGTTCGATGGCGAATCGATACAGCCAGATCTGCAGCGTATGCGGCAACAGCGAACGCCAGAAACTTGATGACTTTGGCAGCCGATCCCCGATCGCATTTTCCAGCAGCCGACGATCCTGAAGCAGCGTTGGTGCTCGCACGAATTGCAGCGTCCGCAAGCAGCCGTTTCCCAGGATGTGGAAGAGCGGAATATATCGCAGCCCAAACCCGATCTCTGCGACGATCAACGCCACTTGAGTCAGGGATGCGAAGCAGATGGCAGATTTGATGTCTGTCTGCACTCGCCCCGCAATTGTCGCATAGACCGCAGTCGAAAGGCCCAGGGTAACAATCAATGCGCACAACAGGGGGGACTTTTCCAAAATCGGGCTGATTCGTAGCAGCAGGAACGCCCCCAGATGCACTGACAAGGCACCGTAGAAGACGGCACTGGAAGGGGTCGGCCCTTCCATGGCACGTGGCAGCCAGCCGGAAAACGGGATCAGTGCCGACTTGCCAGCGGCAGCCAGCAGCATCAATAGCCCGACAACCAGTGCTTCGTGGTCTGAAACTTCGGTACTTCCATAAGGCCACGATTCAGAACCTAGAACCTTTTCGAAGTCGGTGTGTCCGAAATGATGCAACGTCAGCGCTGCAATCAGCAGTGCAGCATCGGAAACCCGGTAGACGCACCAGACACGTAATCCATTCCGGACCGGGGCGGGCCGCTCGTGAAAAAACGCGACGAGCAAAGCCGACGACAGGCCGACAAGTTCCCAACCTGCGAACAATGTTTCAACCGTTCCCGCCAGCGATGTCACCGTCATCCCCAGCAGAAACACCGCATTCAACACGAAGAAACGGTTGTAGCCCGGTTCGCGATGCATGTATCGGCTGGCAAAGGCAAAAATCGTCCCGCACAGGACGAAGGACAGGATGATAAAGGGAATCGACAAACGATCATAAATCAGTTTGAAGTGGAATTCATATTCCGGAATGTGAACCCATTTGCCCCCTTCAATTGTGACGTGAGGGTTGCTCATCGGCAGCATCAGGGCGAGCATCAGAATGGACGAAGTCAGACCGACAATCATCGTTGTCTTGAGGAGTGCGTTGATAACTTCCTCGGGCAACCGTCGACTGAGCAGTGAGGAGAGTCCCAGCACGCACAGCAAAACGATCGGGCAGATGACAATGCACCATCCCAGTGCAGTCACCAGTTGTTCGGCACTCGGCATAGCGGAACTTACTCCGTTCGGTTCGAACAATGACCGGGTCCAGCCGAGTTTCCCCGAAGCCCGATGACAAAGACAGACGCGATCCAGACAATACGATTCCCTGAAGTACCGAATCACCAATGAATCGTATCTGACCAGAGAAACAAGTTCTACGTCCGACAGGGCCGTTGAGGGAAGCCGTTTAGATTACAACCCGTTCAGAATTGGGGATTTCCGGGGTGGCTGTTCCCCACAAGCAGCGAAAAGTTGACACGACATCCCATAGCGAGTCCTGAAAACGACCGTGAAACCAGGAAAGGATGTCCTGTACGATTCAGATTCAGGAACGTGCCGTCTGTTCGTCGTAGATGCGGGCGATATCTTCGACCGTCACGGTAATTTCACGAGTGAAACCGGTGTGCGAGCGATAATAGCAGACTTTCGCTGCCTTTTCGGGCGACTGATGGACGGTTCGAGCCAGCAGGGCCTGATCTTCCTCGGACAGTTTTCCCACCGCCGGGTCCCAGAATGTCCGGGTTTCCATCACGAGCGAATCGACGCGAGGATCGAATTTGTTGTAATCGGCCATCGGGATTTACTGTTCAAAATCAAGAAAGACCACTCACCAGCGGCAGAACAGACTGCCAGTTCTTCCTTCATGCTAGCCGGGGAGAAACGCCGAGGCAATCGATCGCTGTTTTCAAACTGAGAGGACTTCAAACCGGGAGGCCGGGACTGGAGCGTCTTCGTGAAGTCCCGGAATAAACGATCACGCTCAAGACCGGCTATGAGAATGACGGCACATGAGAAATCCATGGCGGGGCTTCCGCAAAACCGGTGAGCCCCCGCCCGCCAATTTCGTCGTTAAGCGTGGCCACCACCACCGGACAGGTTACCCTTCGGTGGATGGAAGAACAGCAGCAGCAAGACCGCCGCAACGAGTGCTGCTCCCGACGGATACAACAGCAGCGTCTTGTACTCAACAACATCATTGGTGGTGTATTGCTTCTGCAGGAATGGCCAGATGTAACGGCTGGCGATCGGCCCCAGTCCCAAGATCAGGAAGTTAAACAGCCCCTGAGCACTGGTTCGTGCATCCTTCGGGAAAACTTCGTCGACCAAGATATACAAAGTCGCGAAGAAGAACGCATAGCAGACACCATGCAAGATATTGACCGCGACGGCGCAGTACGGGTTGGGAACCAGCGCAAACACGGCAAAACGGACGGTATGCCCCAGGATTCCGATGATCATCGTGTAGCGCCATCCGAGGTTCTTCAGGACGTATCCCAGAAATGCCATCGTGCCGATTTCTGCAATCTGGCCAACGCTCATGGCAGGCTGAATCCAGTTTGAGGGGACCCCGACCTTTTCGAGATACGTAAACGCGAAAAAGAAGAATCCGTCATGGATCGTTGCATCGATAAACGTGACCAGGAACAGCACCAGCAGGAACGGATGTTTGAGCAGCTTCATGGCTTCCAGCCAGGCGAGAGAATTCTCGTTTTCTTTCGCGGGCTTTGGGGGTGTATGAGGCAGGGTCAGGCTGAGTGCCGCGAGCAGCAATGACGCAATTCCGGCCGTCAGGAACGCAGCGCATTTGCCTCGATTCAACTCGGCCCCGGTCAGGCTGGTTCCCAGAGCGGTACCGAGCCAGTTAACGAATCCGCCTGCGGCCTCCATGGTCGGGATCTTCGCCCAGTCGGCAAGAATGAAAATGAATGGCCAGCTCGCTGCAATCCAGCCGATCGTGCCCCACAACCGCACAGGACCAAATTCCTTCTGCGGATCGGTCATGCTGGCGAACGCAATCGTGTTGGTAACCGAAATCGTCGGGACATAAAACAGACAGTGCACCGCCATACAGGCAAAAAACATCCAGTAGTTATCGGCAGGGGCATCACTACTGAATTTCATCCAGGAGAGAGCACCGAATCCCAACATCGACAATCCACCCATCAGGTGGCTGAACGCCAGAAATCGCTCGGCCGCGAAATTGCGGTCGACGAATTGGTTCCCAAAAAACATGGCGATGATTGCAGAAATCGGGAAGGCGATGTTCAAACCGAACTGCTGCGATTCGTTAAATCCAAGAGCCCCCGCACCGAAGAAACCAAAACTCGGCGGTAACCAGGCCCCCCAGATGAAAAACTGAAGGAACATCATGGCATACAGCTTGTAAGTCACTGACCGCTGCATCGGGCGAGCCCCCTGTTTGGGTATGTCGTTTTGCGGAAGGATCGAATCAGACCAAGATGATGCCTTGGTCAGCCAGTTCCAGCAAGGGAAGAGACGATAGCTTCAGAAAATCGGTGCAGAGACCAGCTCATGACAACTGCACCCGACGGCACGCTCACCGGAACGATCACGTTTCCGCAGCGGGTTGAGCAGCGGCCGGAGCACTGTTAGCCGCAAGGGCGTACATCGGATTGTTACCAAAATTCTGACTGCATTTGGGGCACTTCGCTTTCGCGATCCCCTTG
>CAIWEX010000632.1 GCA_903911795.1 uncultured Schlesneria sp. | reverse complement strand
GACTTCCGCGTGTCCGGTCCGACCAGTACAGACCTGTTCGTAGGTCGGTTCGTCAACAATCCCGCCCGCATAGCCTGACGTTACTGTTGCGACTCCTCGAAGTTGCTCAAAAACGGCTTCCACGCACCAGAAGCAACCGCCACCAACGGTTGCCAGTTCGTTCGCTGTCACATCAGATGTATCGGTCATGATTTCACTCGTAACAAATGGGATAGTGCATTCATTGATGATTGACACCGAAGTCATGAATGCGATGATTGCCGAATCTGGCCGCAATTTCATCTGCACTCATCATTCGCAGTAGCAGTCATTCGAAGCCGTAGGAAACCTGAACGTCGAGCCGTGGTCCAATCGTGAACAGATTCTACAGCGGCGACTCGCGAATTGTCTTTCGAATCGAGTTTTCAATGAAAATGAAATCGGATGCCGAATTTCGCGTCACACTTGCGACCGCGTCAACCCTGCTTCTTGCCGCCCCAATCTGGTGCCTGGTTGTGTTTGAAGTCTCACTTCGTCAACCCGACCACTTTGTATACGGTCCAATTGTTTTGAGCGGGATGACTCTCGCAATTCATCGTCTCACTCGATCCGTAGGAAACGCCTGGCCACTTTCGGGCCTGATCGCGGGAATCCTCTCGTTGGGGATTCTTCTTTTGTCCGCTGGCTGATTGGAAGAGTTGCGCTGGCAATTCGGCTGGGGTGGATGTGCAGTGATTGTCATCTGGCGGGAAGCCGTAGTCACCGACTGAGGTTTTGTACGGGCGATACCTGTTGTGAATCGCCCACCGTTGGGCGCCTGAAGTGGCGCCCAACGATGGACTTGATTCTCAGAATGACGGACGCAAGATTCGTCGACGCTTTCGAATCACACATCTGAAGAAACGAAGACGGGTCATGGCTATCCAGAATGTGGAATTGCGACGAAGTCCTCCAATTTCAGTGGTATTCGACTGGCTACGTCGCCGACTTGGCCGATTTGGCCTTCGAAATCAGCCCGGCAACCTTGATGGCGTATTTCATAGCGTCGCCACGAGTTTTGACATTTTTAAACGCACTGACGATCGCTTCACGTGTTGGTTGCGTTCCATCGCAAAGCTGCAGTTCTGTCTTGAGCAGGATCTGCATGAATCCTATCAGGTTTCCCTGTTCTGGAAGCGGTAGGCTCATTTGTACCGCCAGGTCCTCAGGCTTCGGTGCCGGTGCCGGAGATGACGATTTCACGGGGGAAGGGAGGGGGATGTTGTCTGTTCGGATCGTTCCGTCTGCGAGACTGAGTGTGCAGAGATCGGAAATGCTATTGGCGTGCTGATCACGATTCGTCAGGTTGGCAATGTGAAAGCACTTTTCAATCGTCGCTGGGACGGACGAATGGTCGAAGACGGTATGCGTCACCTGTGCGGGAACCATCGGAGAGACAACGACCGCTGGTACACGGACTCCGTAGGTCTTGAAATCAAAGCCATGCTTGTTGACCCCCTTGACATTCTTGTCTTGCGGAGCGTGGGCCGCACCTGGCGTGGGCGTGACACTATCGTAGAACCCGCCATGCTCGTCGTAGGTGATGATGAACAAGCTGGTGTACCAAAGCGGTGAATTGCGGATCCCTTCATAAACGGCCTTGATCAAGCCCTCACCGCCGTAAGTGTCATCCATCGGGTGTTGCGATGATCCCCCTTTGAACCCTAACGACGATGTGGAATCCAGCGTAAAACCATAGTGTGGTTCGACAAACGTGTAGCAGGGATCATACGGTTGGGCCAGCTTGCCGGCGAATCCCGTCATCGAGTGAATCTCGGTCGGTGAGATGTTGTTGAGCGAGAGCACCTGTGGGATCCAGCCAAGCCCCGCGACCCCCAGGCTATCTTGAGGGTTGTCGCTGTACAGACTGCAAGCCGGTATTAATGCTGCTGCCGCCGCGAATGCCGCCCATTCGGTTGGTCCCATTTCAGAGCCAAGCAGTCCCAGCAATCCTTCCGCGGCAGCTTCACCAACGATCGAGTCGACATCCTGCTGACAATCGTTGTAAATCCGGTACGACAGGTTGTAGGACGTGGATGTTCCGGCAAACTTCCAGCTGTTCGAGTTGATCTTGTCGAAAATCGAGCCGTTCTCCAGCGTATAGCCATCCACCGTTTCCCACTTCGCCATATCGCTGCTGGAAGGACTGTCATCCATACCTCCAGATGAGGCGGCGTGAACGAAGAAGCGATTCGGCCATGTTGGACCGGGGAGCGACGAGTACCACTGATCGCAGAGGGTAAAGTTGTTGGCCAAAGTCGAGAAAACGGGTAACTGACTGGGCGTGTCAAAACAGGCCATGATGTCACCGATATCGCCCGACGATGGTGCACTACCCTCCGTGGTTGTCGTCGCATAGTTCGCGGCATATCCAGATCCATTCGTGGCAGGATAGGTGCCACCAGAATATGACGTGCCAGTGCCGCAAAGCTGTTGGAGAACGTCGTTGAATTCATGCCCTGGGTCAGTGGGCATCGCAGCTGGAGCCCCTTTCTTCACATTGTACGTTGTGTTGTTGTATGTGTTCGAGTTCGATGTGGTGGCACCTTTAACTCCGCTGACCCCGGAAAATGCGAAGATGTTGTCGAACGAGTGGTTTTCGAGCATCAGCACGAACACGTTCTGAATGGGGCAGAAGTCGCGAATTCGGTTCATGGAAGTTTTCGTCCCCCCAGACTTCAACGCGATGTTGAAATTATTCGTGTCGACGGTGAACGTCAGTGTCTGTCCAGCGTCGGCGCTTTGCAGCTGGCACTCTTTCCAGTTCGGGTCAGAGATCTTGCTGGTCGAATCGCTCAGATAGGTCCCCTGATCGTCTCCATTGACCACATGCAGTGCGAGAAACCAGTAATCCAGAACCGTCGCGTACTGGCTACCCGTCTGGAAATTCGCCCCGAGTACAAATGCTGTGGCGCCTGCTTCGATAATTGTCCCGGAACTCTGCATGCCATCTGTGGAATTTTTATGGTAAATCTGCGCCAACACTCGTCCGCTGGTGTTGTTTTTAAGCTGGATGTAAGCAACTGCTGCCGTCATGCGTGTTTCCTTACTTCTGCGGTGGATTGAAATGAATTGTGGTGCGTGCCAAAAATATCGCACTGAACGATGTTGCACTCATGAGTTGCAACACGGACGGTACGCTAGATCCGCGTAGATTTCGATTCAACACGTTTTGCGTTGACATCAGCCACAACTGATTCAAATTGAGCGATACTGCTCGTCCAGTTTACGCAACCGTAAAGGTCGAACGTGCCGTCCTCGCCGCTTTGCAGTCCGAAGTTCGCAGGGAATTAAAATGAAAGGGTTGTCCGGATGAAACAAAAGACAGAAACAGCCGCCGATGCGTTTCGGCGGTTATGGTAGTACCATGAGGCACGACCGACTTGCGACTGCGGTGAATGGGCCTCGACGCGGGGAAAGTTTGGATCTTCGGTGCTGTTGAATGGCGTAACTTCATCCCGTTCGATCGTCGGATGAAGTCTGGAAAGTCATCCGTCAATGCGATGTCACACGAAATCGTGGTTCGTTCTGCTCTCGACGGGAATTATCGTCGCGGCCCCAATGTCGCTGCGTGCTTCCGAACCAGAAGATCACTTTGAAAAGCACGTTCGGCCGCTCTTGATCCAGCGATGTCTGAAGTGTCATTCCGGGACTATGGTCAAAGGGGGGCTGCGTCTTGAATCTCGCGAATCTCTCTTGAAAGGGGGAGAAACCGGTCCGGCTGTCGCTTCAGGAAAACCTGAACAGAGCCTGCTGATTCAGGCCGTCCGACATCAGAACGGACTTGCGATGCCTCCTGATGGCAAGCTGACGGAAGCCCAGATTGCTCACCTCGTCGAATGGGTCAAGCAGGGGGCTGTCTGGCCCGGTGCCGTTGTTGGACAGGCTGCAGACCCAACCGCGGCTTCCGAAGTTGCCCTGCCGATCGAACCGCAGGCAGGAGACTTGGCAAAGTCACTCCAGTTGTGGCTGAAGGCCAATGCCATCTCGCTGAGCGACGGAGACCCGGTTCACGTCTGGCCGGATCAAAGTGGTCATGGACGCGACGTGTCTGCGACGAAGGGAATTCGTACCGGGGGCGTCGGACAACCGGGGCGATTTGCGAGGCAGAGTCGACTGATGGGACGGCCTGCGATTCGATTCGATACCTCAACCGGATTCGCGTCCTCCCCAGCGAATCCAGTCAACATTCGAGGTGATGCGGCGTTGACGATCATGGTTGTCATGAATCTGACCCCGCACGAGGTGTCTGCTCCTTTCGATGGCGTGATTGCGATTGGCAATCCGGCTCATGCAGGTGACCCCGGCAAGCCGCTTGCGGCACTGGTGCAGATCAATCGTGGTGAGGATCATGCACTTCATTTTGCCGGGGGCTGGAACCACGATGCGTCGCTGGGAAAGGGCTCCTTCAAGCCGCATTACGGAAAATCGATCCTGTTGACGATCGTCAAGCAACCCGGACCAATGCGGTCGACAACGCGAATATTCATCAATGGGGTGGTGGCTGCGCGGCCTGATGGAATGTCGCTGGAAGGACGCGACGGGATTCCTGATATCCAGCATCGTCCCGATATCGGTGCCTACCTCGGCAAGGCACTCGACTGGTGTGGATCGATTCAGGGGGATGTTGGTGAAGTCATCATCTACAACACTGCACTCAGCGACCAGCAGCGTTCGGGGATCGAAAGCCATCTCGCAGAGAAATTCGGATTATGGCTCGACTCTCCTCAAAACAAGGCTACTCCTGCAGTTTTCACTGACGCAGAGAAAAGCTTCTGGGCGTACCAACCGGTGAAAGCCCCGGCGCTTCCAACAGTGCAAAACGAAGCTTGGATCAAGTCACCGATCGATCGCTTCATTCTGCGTGAACTGGACGCCCGAGACCTGAAGCCTGCCGCTCCGGCGGACAAGCTGACATTGCTGCGGCGTGTGACATTTGACCTGACGGGTTTGCCGCCGACGCGAGATGAAGTCACGTCGTTTCTGAAGGATGATTCGCCGCAGGCCTTTGAATCTGTTGTGCAACGGTTACTTGCGTCGCCCCACTACGGCGAACGCTGGGGTCGACACTGGCTGGATGTTGTGCGTTATGCAGAATCCACGGCCAATGATGCCAACGCCGTCATGCGATTCGCCTGGAGGTATCGCAATTACGTCATTGATGCCTTCAATAATGACCTTCCCTATGACCAGTTCCTGATCGAGCAACTCGCAGGTGACCTTCTGCCGCCTGACGATTCCGTTGCAGTGAGGACTCGGCGGGTTATTGCCACCGGATTCCTGATGATCGGCCCCAAAGCACTCGCGGAAACTGACAAGGAGCAATCGCGTCTCGATATCGTTGACGATCAGATTGACGTCACGGGGCGCGCCATGCTCGGACTGACACTGGCCTGTGCGCGGTGTCATGACCATAAATTCGATGCCGTCCGTACGTCCGACTACTATGCACTGGCCGGGATCTTTCGCAGTACCGAGCCGTTTCAGGATGAAGCCCGTAATGCCTCCATGTGGTGGGAATACGAGGTTCCGCAAGGTGAAGGTAAACCGCCACTGATGGTGATGGCTCCACAGGAGTCGCATCCGCGGAACCTGCGAATCCACCTGCGAGGCAATCGTTTCACACTCGGCAAAGTCGTTCCGCGCGGGATTCTTCAGGTGGTGGGGCAAGTTGCATCACAGCCTAGTCTCGTTGATCCCAACCAACTCAGTAGTGGACGACTCGAACTGGCTCGGTGGATTGCCAGTCCGACGAATCCACTCACGGCTCGTGTGATGGTCAACCGTATCTGGCAACATCATTTTGGCCGGGGACTGGTTGCCACCAGTGATAACTTTGGCGTACGAGGCGATCGTCCCTCGCATCCCGAATTACTCGACTGGCTCGCCACTCGCTTCATCGAGAGCGGGTGGAGTGTCAAAGCGATGCACCGGCTGATAGTTCTGTCGAACACGTATCAACAGGGGAATGCGGCTAGTCCAGCGTCACTGCAGATCGATCCTGAGCGATTATGGCTTTCGTCGTTCGCCCGACGGCGCCTGACGGCTGAAGAGTTGCGCGATGCCATGCTCGCGGTCAGCGGAAAACTTGATCGGACGTCGGGTTCGAATGAAAGCGGTGAATTGCTGTTTGAACGGGCTGAGGACATCAAATCCAAGATCCGCCCCAATCGACTGGCAGCCGACGACCCATATTACACGCAGTTCACGAAACGGACTGTGTATCTTCCCGTCGTTCGCAACATGCTGCCGAACGTTTTGTCACTATTTGACGCGGCCGACCCGAACGGAGTCACCGCAGTGAGGAATGACACGACCGTTCCTTCGCAGTCACTGTTCCTGCTCAACAATTCCTTCGTGCGCGACCAGGCTCGATTTCTGGCGGAACGCCTGTTTGCGGATCCTCTACAGACCGACGACCAGCGGATCGAGGCGGTGCATTGGCTCGCATTTGGGCGTCAATCGACGATAGAAGAAGTTGCGGACGCTCATCGTTTTATGGCCGAATGCATGGCGACTCAGGCTGCGCAAGCACAGCCGGAAGCAGACCGTCG
>CAIWEX010000631.1 GCA_903911795.1 uncultured Schlesneria sp. | reverse complement strand
GGAAAATTGCCATTCTCGCCTCAGATCCCGATTCCGTCCTCCACGCCGGGATTTCTAATTGTCGCCAGCGGGATTTTTAATTGTCGCTGTACAATCACCAGCGTGACGCACCCAGCTTTCCGTCGCCAGCCTTTGAAGAACTCACGCATCGCCCTCTCCGTCAATTCCTGGTCGCGGGTCCCTTCCGATGCCCCCAGTCACGGTTACCGCACACGAACCCTCAGCAACCCTAAAGGCCTCACCCACCCCAACCTTATCTCAAAACCCGCGCATTTCTGCGATGGCTTGCGGAGTGATTTGGGAAAGTCGGCTTCCGCAACAATTAGACCTCCCGATGATTTCTGGTTGAAGTCGACTATCAACCGCACGGATTTGCAGTTACGTTTCGCCATTGTATTCACCAAGGAGGAGTCGATGGTCAAGGTGGTTTCGGTTTGCTTTTTCGTGTTTGGCATCATTTGCGCCGGTTTGGCGGCCGAGTCTCCGCCCAGCGTCAATTCACCCCGTGATGCTTCTCAGGCGAGTGGCGAGTCCGCAGCCCCTTTGGTCTCGGCTTTCCACCAGAAGGACGAGCCATCGAAGAAAGACGAGCGAATTCGCGTCCAGGCGTACTTGTCCGTCGACAAACTTCCTGCCGGCAGCACCTGCCAGGTGATCGTGGTCGTGAATGTCGAAAAGGGCTGGCACATTAACGCCAATCCCCCGGACCCCGCCTTCGTGATTCCCGCGAAGATGCGATGGAAATCAAAGAACAATGTCGAACTCATCGACGTGAAGTACCCGCCCGGCAAGCCATATGATTTGGACGGGGCGGCCGCTCCCATTTTTGTCTATGAGGGCGAGGTTCAATATCGGGGTACGGTGCAGATTCCGGCGGAGACGGGTGGGCTGACGGAAGAAATGGAGATTACCATTACCTATCAACCCTGCAATGAACGTGGCTTCCTGCCACCGAAGAACATCAAACTGATCGGCAAGCTGCCGATTGCTAAACAGGGCGATATCGTCAAGCCAATCAACAGCAGGCTTTTCGATATGCAGATCGATCCCAGCCACTGACGGATCGGGTTTGGTCAGTGTTCATCAGCAGTCGAACTCCCCCCCGGGCGAACAAAAACCACTTTTTAGTCACGAACGTGACAGCGTCGAAAGCGTGGTTTCACCTGGTACCGATAGCGACTTTTGCCCTTGAAGGCCAGGGCCATTGAGACATAAGTTGGTCAATCAAATCTTTGCTGTAATTCCGTGGACATTAAGCTCGAATCTGGTTCGCTCTGACAACCCGTCCACCAGATCTGTCGGTTGACCGGTGGTTCGTTCTCGTCACTTTCCCTGCTGACAGTGGCCATGCCTCCCTGCGCAAATAGACGTACCTCGCAGACCCAGGCATGTGGACGGCGACTTGGGATTCTGTCACATCGGCCTACTCCAAAGCCGAATCGATGTGCGATCCATGTTGTTTGGCGTACGCCTGGGTGATTTCGGCACCGAAGAACAGAACTTGTGAGGAATAGTAGGCCCAGAGAAGTATCACGGCGATCGATCCGGCAGCTCCATACGCGGAACTGATCGCGGCAAACGTCAAGTAGTAGCCGATGGCATATTTGCCCAGCGTGAACAACAGCGTGGTGACGATGGAACCAAACCAGACATCCCCCCAGGCAATTCTAATGTCCGGCAGGACTTTGAAGATCATGGCAAACAGCAGTGTGAGAATCACGATCGAGCCGATCGCATCGAGGGGCAGTGCAATTGCCAGGAACGTGGGCAACCTGGCCGATGCATACTGGCCCAATGCGGAGAGCACCGCATTAATCACCAGCAATATCAACACCAGAACTGCAATCATGAACACCATTAAAAATGAACGCAGGCGATCCCAGATCAGGTTCCAGACGGTGCGGTTTACGTTCGGGGTCACATCCCAGATTGTATTCAACGCTTCCTGCATCTGTGCAAACATGCCCGACGCCCCAAACAGCAGGGCACTCCAACCCAAACTTGCCGCCAGCCAGCCTGATCTTGACTGGTGCGCAGCGACGACCATCGACTGTATGGCTTCCGCAGCGGGTTGGCCAACATAGTCTTGAATCTGCTCATCGAGGTGGGACTAGGTTGGGTGATGAGCAGGCAGCCAAGCCGCCTTGTGGGGTTGACGATACCAAACATCGCCAACGACCAAGGAATTCCGCTACCGGCCAATTTCAGCCGG
>CAIWEX010000630.1 GCA_903911795.1 uncultured Schlesneria sp. | reverse complement strand
GGTGAGTTCGACATCTTGAAGATCGAAGCGGTTGACGAGAAAGCGGGACAACTTTATTTCACCGCATCCCCCGACAGCCCGACCCAGTCGTATTTGTATCGAGTCTCTCTGAAGGGAGGGCCGATGCAGCGACTGACTCCCGCGAACCAGCCAGGTTCGCACAGCTATTCTTTCTCGCCCGATGCGGAATTTGCGGTTCATACATACTCGACGATCACATCTCCGCCCGTCGTCGATCTGATCAAGTCGACGGACCATTCGATCGTTCGAACGCTGGCCGAGAACAAGAAACTGCGTGAGGCTCTCGCAGCACTCAAGCCGACCACCACCGAATTCCTGCGACTGGATATCGGTGATAACACACCGCTGGATGCGTGGTTCATCAAGCCACCTCAGATCGATCCGAACCAGAAGCTGCCGCTGCTGATCTATGTTTATGGAGAACCTCACGGCCAGACAGTGCGAGACTCCTGGCAGGGAAATCGGGGGCTGTGGCACATGATGCTGGCTCAACAGGGATACGTGGTGGCGAGCATCGACAATCGTGGCACGATGTCACCGCGCGGCCGAGCCTGGCGGAAGTCCGTGTATCGACAGATTGGCATTCAGGCTCCCAAGGATCAGGCTGCCGCCGTTCGATCACTGATGCAGCGATATCCGTTCATCGATGCCCGCCGCGTCGGTATCTGGGGATGGAGTGGCGGGGGCAGCATGAGTCTCAATGCGATCTTCCGGTATCCTGATCTGTACCGGACGGCAATTTCGATCGCTCCCGTGGCAGACCAGGTGCTGTACGACACGATCTATCAGGAACGGTACATGGGGTTGCCGACGGATAACGCCGAAGGCTATCGCAACGGCTCCCCGATCACTCATGCGGCACAGCTGAAAGGAAATCTGCTGCTCATCCACGGGACAGGAGATGATAACTGTCATTACCAGGGAACCGAGAAACTGATGAACGAGCTGATTGCTCAAAACAAGCAGTTTTCAGTAATGGCTTATCCCGGACGATCACACTCCATTTCCGAAGGCCGCAACACGACGGCTCACCTGTACGGATTGATGGCGGATTACCTGCAGAAATCTCTGCTGCCGATTCCCGACGAAAAAAGCGCAACGGCAGACTCGCAATCCACCAGTGAATCCGGAAAATGAATTTCTGAATTCGTTCGTTAGAGATTGTCCCACACACGCATTCTCCATCAACCTGTACTCACGGAATTCCCTCATGACAGACGCTCTCCCGGAAATCAGCCGTCGATCCTTCTTCGCAGCGGGGGCGACCCTGGCTGCCGCTGGTGCTGCTGCCAGCCAATCCGCACAGGCTGCGGAAGGAGCCAGTACTCCAATCATCGTTCCACCCGCTGGCAAGCGGATCCTGCTGTCGTGCAAGCTGGGGATGATCGCGAAGAAGGTTGATGGCAAAGACCTGACGTTGACTGAACGGCTGAAGCTGGCAGGCCAGGCAGGCTTCGATGGAGTCGACTTCGACGAAGCGGGGTCATTCACGGCCGAGCAGGCGCGTGACGCCGTGCGCGAATCGGGGGTGTTTGTCCACAACGCGATCAATCACGCTCACTGGGGTCAGCGATTGACCAGTCCGAAAGAGGAAGAGCGGGCGACGGGGCGCAAGAACATTGAACACTGCCTGCGAGTCTCACACGCAGCCGGTGGCAGTGGCGTCCTGATCGTCATCGGACATGGTAAGGACGGTCCCGCAGCCGAGATCGACGAGCGAGCTCGCCAGGAGATCAAGAAGCTGATCCCGCTGGCCGCGTCACTCGGACAGATGATTCTGTTCGAAAACGTCTGGAATGAAATGCACTACGATCACGCCAAGCCGCCAGAACAGACACCGGAGCGGTTTGTGCAGTTCATTGACAGTTTCAACAGCCCATGGATCGGCCAGTACTACGATATCGGTAATCACTGGAAGTACGGCCAGCCACGGGAATGGCTGAAGGCATTTGGACACCGTGCTGTGAAGCTGGACGTGAAGGGTTTCAGTCGAGCCAAGAGTAAGTTTGTCGACATCACATCGGAAGAAGACGACCTGCCCTGGGGCGAAGTCCAGAAGGGCTTGGAAGAAATCGGGTTTACAGGCTGGACGACTGCCGAAGTTGGCGGTGGTGGACTGGAAAGACTGACCATCGTTCGCAAGCAGATGGAAAAGGCGTTCGGGTTATCGTAACGGTCGAATTTGGACACGGACTGCACGGAGGACACGGAACTTCATTTTCAACGAATTGAAGAAGGAGTCATATGGCCCTCGATCTCGGTACCTCACAACAAACGGAATCTCTCGTTCCGTGTATTCCGCGTCATCCGTGTCCCTTTCCTCTCCTTCTTCAAATTGCATAGGCGCACCATGACTTCTCCAGCACCGTTTCTGCGTCGTGATCCGGCAGATGTTGTCCCGTGGGCCGAGACCTGTGGAGAAATTCGCTGCCTGGTTGAAGAGAAAGATGGTGCTGCGGCTGAAGTCCATCAGGTACAGATTCACGATGCGAAGTTGCACTACCACGCTCAGACAGACGAATTCTATTACGTGATCGATGGTCACGGGACCATGCAGCTCGACGACGCCACGATCGAACTTCACAAAGGTGTGGTGGTCTATGTCCCACGTGGCACGAAACACAAAGCGATGGGTGAACTGACCGTGCTGACAGTCTGTATTCCCCGAGGCGTGCTTAACGATATTCACGAACTGGAATGATGGTTATCCAAACCAGAAACGCCACATCCTGAAATGTTGGTCTTGCCTCCGAGCAAAAGGATGGGATAATTCCTTTCCTTCAGTGGCACACCTGTGATTTCCGTAGTCCGGTCCATTGGGATGTGAATGTCGTTCGGGTGATCTGGCAGGTCTGGCACATGATTTGCCTGACACAAGGCGTTGTAGTGGTCATGACCTCGTGTTGTGTTTGAATTCGGCGATTGGGTTTTGGACGTTGATAGTCCGCCGTCAATGACGGCGCGAAACTGATCTTTCCCACCTTTGATGCTGCGATCAGGACGGTCGACAGCTTGCCGGGCAATCCCGCAGTTTTCCTGCTGAGCCGGCGCGCGGATCGACATTTTACATTTTCGCCAACGAAACTCCTTGCCTGTCTGTTGATTGGTACGAATGATGAATTGAGTGAGCGACGGATGCGGTCGTCCGCCGCCGGAATCTGACTGAGCGATGACGCCAACTCGTTTGAGGAACGGTCTCATGGGCACAGGACTCGATCTTCTGAAGCAGATTTCTTCTCGCCAGAGTGCCGAGGCATTTCGGCTGGAGAACTGGCAGGGCTCGTTCGACGAGTATCTCGATATCGTTCGAAACAACCCCGAGGTGACTCGAACCGCTCATCAGCGTATCTATGACATGATCATGGCATACGGGACCTATCCCGTTGATGAAGGACGCCGTGAAGGTCAGATTCGCTACACGTTTTTCGACGATCCGGAAAACAACGGCAACGACGCGATCTTTGGTCTGACTGACACGCTGATGCAACTCGTCAACGTCTTCCGCTCGGCTGCACTCAAATATGGCAGTGAACGTCGAGTCCTGTTGCTGCATGGCCCGGTCGGCAGTTCCAAAAGCACGATCGCCCGACTTCTGAAGCGAGGTCTGGAACGCTACGCCCGTAAGCCGGAAGGTGCGCTTTATACGTTCGGCTGGAAAGAAGACGACGGCAGCATTTCCTGGGACCCGATGCATGGCGAACCATTGCTGCTCGTGCCGAACGCCTACCGCGAGGAAATTGCCGCCAGCTTCAACGAAGGACGCGACCCTGATAAGCAGTACTGCGTCGAAATCAATGGCGATATCTGTCCGCTCAGCCGGTTCTATTTCAAGGAACGCCTGGAAAAATGCGATGGCGACTGGACCAAAGTCATGCAGTCGGTTGTCGTGAGGCGGTTCTTCCTGTCGGAACAGGATCGGATCGGGATTGGAACGTTCCAGCCCAAAGATGAGAAGAACCAGGACAGCACGGAACTGACCGGTGACATCAATTATCGCAAGATCGCTGAATACGGCAGCGAATCGGATCCGCGTGCCTTCAACTTCGATGGTGAATTCAATGTTGCGAACCGCGGGATGATCGAGTTCATTGAAGTCCTGAAGCTGGATGTCGCCTTCCTGTATGACCTGCTCGGTGCCTCGCAGGAACACAAGATCAAACCGAAAAAGTTCGCTCAGACCGACATCGATACCGTCATCGTCGGACATACGAACGAACCCGAGTATCGCAAGCTGCAATCGAACGAGTTTATGGAAGCCCTGCGTGACCGCACGGTCAAGATCGACGTGCCTTACGTGACGAAGCTGAGTAACGAACTGCACATCTACGAAAAGGACTACAACGAACGCCGAGTCCGCGGCAAGCACATTGCACCGCATACACTCGAGGTCGCAGCAACATGGGCCGTTTTGACGCGACTGGAAGAACCGAAGCATCATGGCCTGACGCTGCTGCAGAAGTTGAAGCTCTACAATGGTAAGACCTTACCCGGGTTCACAACGGAAAATATTGAGCAGCTTCGTAAGGAGGCCAAGCACGAAGGTCTGCAGGGGATCTCACCCCGGTATGTGCAGGACAAGATCTCGAATGCCTTGGTCAACAATGCGGATGCCACCTGCATCAATCCGTTCATGATCCTGAATGAACTGGAAAACGGTCTGAAACATCACTCGCTGATCCCCAATGAGGAGACTCGCGAATCGTATCGACGTCTGATTTCTGTCGTCACGGAAGAATACACCGACATCGTCAAGAACGAGGTTCAACGAGCGATCGCCGCAGACGAAGAAGCCTTGACCCGGTTGTGCGGAAATTACATCGACAACGTCAAGGCGTTCACTCAACGGGAACGAGTCCGCAACCGGTTTACGGGGCAGGACGAACAACCGGATGAGCGTCTGATGCGATCAATTGAAGAACGGATCGACATCCCTGAAACTCGCAAGGAAGATTTCCGTCGCGAGATCATGAATTACATCGGAGCTCTGTCACTCGATGGCAAGAAGTTCGATTACAAGACGAACGAACGGCTGCATAAAGCTCTGGAGATGAAGCTGTTCGAACGCCACGCCCGCGGCGTGACGCCGACCGAGGCGGGCGAGGCGGTGT